>JAHZKU010000195.1 GCA_022600255.1 Actinomycetes bacterium
GACTACGTATAGTGGCTGAATGGCCGTTCATATCCGTTGGATAATGCGCCATTACTAGGAAAACCCCAACTCATGGGGACATCCGGTACACCCACGACCGACAAGACCACCTGCAGGCGCACCCCGGCGGCTAGTCCAGCGGCCGCCAGATTGTTCGTTCCGCGATCGAAATAGGCGGCAAGGCCCTTCCTAGTCAGCGCAGGCTGACTCCCCCGCGACACCAGCCAGTCGTTTGGCCATTAGCTTCTTGGCGCTGATATTCGCCTGCCGTGCGATCTGCACCCGCTGGGCCTGCGGCGATCCTGCACCATGCAACGACTCTGTCAGATAGCCAACTGCGTTTCGACCCATCGTCATATTCTCGATGAGTCGCAGGATTCGAAGACGATCCTCGGTAGTAACATCGGCCCGTCCTTTTAGGTACTTATCTAGTATCGGACCGGTTTCTGGGTCACGGAATTCCGCCTCTCCGGGCATGGTCACCATCAAGCCGCCCGCTAGGTCTTGGGCTAAGCGACCAATCTCGTAGGGGAAGCGGGTGACGTTGTGTTTGCAGACGTTGGCCAAGATGCCATTGTTTTCGAAGTTGCCGGCTGGGCGTTGAAATGACTCGTAGGACGATGCGATCCCCGATCCGTAGATCGTTTCGTTCAAATGCACCATCTCCACGAGTTTGTCTTTCACGTGAGAGGCACCATCAACGCCGTGGTACTCGGCCGCCAAGGCCGCTGCGCCGATCAGGACGTCACCAACCCCAGTCTTACAGACGTAACTCCGCCGATGGTAGCTGGTGAATCGTTCGACAAGGTCGGCACAAAACGTATATTCACCATCCAAGAAGACGTGCTCCGTAGGGACAAAGACATCATCAAAGATCACTAAGACTTCTTGACCCGCGAAGCAGGCATTACCCACGTCCATGGTGCCGTCTTGCATCGCGCGGTCATCCGAGGCCTGTCGACCGTAGATGTAGCTCAATCCGGGTGCAGTCACTGGCATCGCAGCCACAACGGCGTAGTCGCTGTCGGCCTCGCTGAGTCGCAACGTCGGCATGGCAATCATCCAATGCGAGTTGATCGCCCCCGTTTGATGCGCCTTGGCGCCCCGCAAGACGACACCGTCGGGGCGGCGCTGCACGACTCTCAAGAACAGATCAGGATCCGCCTGCTCGGCCGGACCTTTGCTCCGGTCTCCCTTAGGATCAGTCATGGCGCCGCCTAAAACCAGGTTCTGCTCCTGAATACCGGCGAGCCAATCCAGAAAGCGAGCGTGGTAGTCGCTTCCAGTCGCTTCGTCGAGGTCGTAGGTCAACGAGAACGTTGCGTTGATGGCATCCATCCCAACGCAACGCTGGAAGCAGGTACCAGTCAGTTGGCCCAACTTGCGCTGCATCTGATTTTGGCTGACAACGTCGTCCACGCTTTGAGTGACATGCAGGAACCGATTGACCGTCGTACCCGTGATGGCCGATTTGGCCGTGGCCAGCTCCGGCTCTCGTTCGGCGAGTGCGTAAGTCTCGGCCATGGCATTGATGGAGGGGCGAATGATCGGGTGGTCTAACGGCTCTGAGACTCGCTCCCCCTGCAGAAACACAGCCAGATCGCGATTGGCCAGACTCGCCAAATAATCCGCTTTGGTATCGATCCGATCACCGGGGCTCCACGCGCTGCACATTCTTGAACTCCCCTGGGTCGGTGTTACTCACACTGTATGGTGCACCGGAGCTGCCCGGCCTAGGGCCCAACCAGCCCGCGCCAACCCCCATCGACCGCCAAACCTGATGCTAGAAACATGAGGATATCCGCATATTATCCTGCGGCCAACGATTCCCCAAAACGGTCGTCGCGTCGTAAACAACGGAACGAATCCTGCTGCTACTCCGTCGCGTCGCTAGCCAAGTCCAGGATCGCCGGTACATTGCTGTCGCCGACAGACAGCGCGCCGATCTGCAAGTTATCGACGCGCAACGACTTGATCCGGACCTCACCCAGATTCGCTTTCTTGATGCGCAGCTTGCCAATGGCCAAGGCCCCAATCGCGATGGCGCCGATAGATACCGCACCGACCGCAAGCGCTCCCAGCGCAGCCGCCCCATAGGAGGCCGCGGCGGTGCTGTGCACTCCCCCGGCTTGGGCACCGGTTGCCGAAACTCCGGCAGCGTGGGCACCGGTGGCCGCAGCACCTGTCGCGGCAGCGCCGCGCGATCCGGGGGTCGGCTTCGGACTCGTTACGTCAGGCTCTGCTGATTCATCTGGCATACCGTTAGCGTGGCGCAATCGACCCGGTCAAACACGAAATCTGCATTCAAAGCACCTGCAAAGCCCGATTTGTCCGTTCTTTCGCAATCAGGGCTTTTGTACCTCGGTGTTGTGCCCGATACTAAGTCAATGGCGACACGCCGGTTTGAGCGACAAATCGGCGGTCTTTTCGGATGGGCGAGGATCCAATGAGTGTGGCAAGGATGGGGGCACTGTGCGCCGCACTCGTCGTCCTCGTGCCCACGACCGCACTCGCCAATGAGCCGGCCAGTCCGACCGAGCCAGAGCTACTGGCCCAATGGCACGTGACTGGCGATAGCGGCAGCAACTTCACTGTTGCGGCCACGATCACCAACCAAACTGGGGTGGCGCAACCGGCGCTCGACGTGACGTTTCCGTTTCGGCATCCAGTAAGCCAGGTAACCGGTGGCCTCAGCGTGCAGGACGACTCGAGTCTGACCCTCAGCCCGCCAACTGGCTTGTCCGCGGGAGCCAGTCATTTGATCACCTTGGAGGTCGTGAGTACCGGGCCGGTGTCTCGCGTACCGAGCACCTGCCAGTCCACAGCACCGTGTCGGGTTGTCATCGCTGGCGAGGAAGACCCGCAGCGCCTGCCGGCCACCACAGCACCAGCCGCTCCAGCGATTCCGGCACCCTCCCCAACCGACACGGCGGACCCAGCCAACCCGAGCATTGCAACGGCCACTGCGACGCCGACCCCAGCCCCCACTCCGACGGTCAGTGACGCCCGCCCGCAAGCCGAGCCGGAGCCGTCACTAACGCAGACACCCACCCAGTCAGGGCTGGCGTCGGAACCGATCCCACCGACTCCTCGGTTGGCCGCTGACCGGGAGGGGCTGAGCTTGGAGTATGAGGTCACGAGTGATTGGGGAAGTGGCCAGTCAGTGAGTGTCACGGTGCGTAACAGCGGCACACAGCCAATTCGGAACTGGGCCGTAGAGCTGCCCGCCGACGTTGCGGTGCAGCGCATGTGGAATGCCGAGTCAACATCCGGCGGCGGGGTCATTCGGGCAAGCAACGCCGCGTGGAACGGCAAACTTGCGCCAGATCAGGCCGTCGAGTTCGGCTTCACCGGCTCACATGGCCTCGGGACCACAGAATTGCTGTCTTGCGACGCGACGACGGATGACACCACGACGAACTGCATGGTGCAGCCCTAACTTCAGTCTTGGAACCGAAGCACGCGACTACTTGAGCGGCTTGAGGGTCCATCGCACCGTCATGGCACCGGTTTGTGTGCCCTGCGCATCGGCGATCTTGATGTTGACGTCGAACTCGGGGCGCTTGCCGTCGTCGAGCTCGGTCAAGATATTCGCCACGGAGTCCGACATCGTGGCGGTGGCCGTGACTGGTCCTTGCGCGATTTTTAGGTACTGAATCTCAGCACTCGCGGCCAGAGGTACGACCTCTGCCAACTTCTCCCCAAAGCCCCCGATGACGACCGCACCCGATGCTGATTCGGCCAGCGTGAACATGGCACCGGCATGGGGACCACCGAGGTGATTGTGGTAGTCGGCTTGGTCCGGCAGCCGCATGACAGCGGTCTCGCCGTCCCAATCCACAAACTCTAGGTTCAGGGTGCGAACCATCGGAACCGCGCCTGATAGTCCCTGTTTAACCGACTCAAAATCCAATGCCATGGCTAAGACTCTAGCGGGACGCTTCTCGTGGCCGAGATGTTGGCCCCTGTCAGCGCCTACAGTTGAGGCATGCCTTCGACCTCCGAATCCGCCGCAACCAAGCCTGGAGTTGTCGGAATCGACATTGACGGAGTCCTAGCTGATCCCACTCACCGACTCCATTTCCTCGCGGGCCGTCGCAAGAACTGGCGCGGATTCTTTTCCGGCTGCGGCGATGACGCACCCCTGCCAATCGGCATCGCACTCGTGAAGGAACTGCAGGCCGAGGGTCTCGGGATTGTCTATGTCTCTGGCCGGCCAGAGCGACTGCGTGCCACCACACTGGAGTGGTTTGCCAGGCACGGTCTCCCCACGGCTCCCATGCAGTTGCGGCCCATGGGAGACTTTCAACCGGCCCCGGAATGGAAACTGCAGGTCTACCGCGAGATCGCCACAGAGTTTGATGTGCGGTTGGTGGTGGACGACGACGTGCGTGTGGTGAAGACGCTGACGGACGCTGGGTTCCCGGTCCGCTTCGCGGACTGGTATCAACCGCCCGAGTCTGACCGCTCCAGGCTCTCCGAAGCCCAAGATACGGAAGGCCGCACCTAGCCGGGAACCTGTGGCCCCCAGACCAGTTATCCAGCCTGCTGGATCGCCTTGAGCCGCACGTCTAACTCAGCTTGCAGGCTACGCATCATCGAATCCGGCAGACTCTCCTCATCGCGTAGCCGCAACAACTCCTGCTGTTCCGCGTGGACCAACTCCCCGCCGATTCGGGCCCGGAACGCTGCGTCCTGAGCTCCCCGAGGATTCTCCGAGTCATCGGCTTCGGCTTCGGCCGCGCGGGCCAACCGGCCCTCGGTGACAGTTCGCAAGGGATCCAGAATGTCCTTGGAGATTGGGCGGCCAGCCCGATCAGCGGCCTCTTGAATCTCTTCCAATCGATCTAACGCTGACCTGGCCATCTGAGTGCGCACTCGGTCGAGCATGGCGGAGTCATCGTCGTGCGGTAGGTTCAACCGCCGCGCCAGTGGGGCGATGGTGGGGGCAAGCAGCAAGGTAATCAGCACGACGCAAAACGTCGTGGAGATGATCAATCCGCGGTACGGGAAAGGCGTCGTCCCATCGTCCAACGTGAGCGGCAGGGTGAATGCGGCCAGCGCGGAGATTGGCCCCCGTGTGCCAGACCAGGCTGCGATGATCCAACTTTGGTCCTTGCGATGATCCACGTTGGGATTGAACAGAGATTTGGCGAACAGGAATGCGAATCGTGACGCCACGAGGGCAAGGAAGACCACCGGAACCAGCACAAGCAATTGCTGCCGAGCATCGCTATCCATCTCCTCGAGCACGGCGGGAAATTCCACGCCGACCAGGAAGAAGGCCGTGGCCTGCAAGATGAACGTCACAGTCCGCCAAAGGCTGGCCGCCTGCAACCGGCCCATATAGGTGATGGCGGACGAGGTACCTTGCGCCACGATGAGTGCGGCACCGACAACCGCCAGAATCCCTGAACCACCAATCACTTCCGCGGCGAAGTAGATGGGAAAGGGAGCCAGCAGGATCAAACTGTTCACGACGGTGACGTCGGCGGCCCGCCGCACCACAAGAACCAGGATCGCTCCCCCGACCACGCCAGCCAGCAAGCCACCCAGCACACTGGCCGCAAGAATCTGGGCACCTTCGCCTACCGTGATGGTGCCAGCCGCGGCCGAAACCGACGCCACCCGCAGGAGGGTCAGCGCGGTCCCGTCGTTGACGAGGCTCTCTCCTTCCAGAATGCTGACCAGTCGGCGCGGCAGTCCGGCGGTCTTAGCGGTAGCGGCTACCGCCACCGCATCCGTGGGCGCCAGGATCGCGCCAAGGCAAAGCGCGACGGTGAAAGGCATGCTCGGCACCAGCGCGGACGCGACGAAACCGATGACAAAGGCCCCGAAAACCACCAGCCCAATGGCCAGGGCCATGACAGGTCTGCTGACGCGTCGTAGATCCACGATTGAGCTAGAGAGCGCCTCACCAAAAACTAGCGGCGCCAAAACAGCGACCAAGACGAACTCTGGATCCGTCGGCGCGCCGGGACCGATGGGCGCAAATCCCACGATCAGCCCGGTAGCTAGCAGGGGAATCGCTGGTGCGATTCCACGATTACGGGCGATGCCTGCGACGATGACCGCGAGAAAAACAACCTGGGCTATGCCGGTGATCTCACTTTCATTCACAAGTCGTCAGCATAGTTGCTGACCGGCGGGCATTGACACACAAGATTGCGATCGCCGAAGGCTTGGTCGATTCTGCCGACTGTGGGCCAGAACTTGTCCGTAATCAACCACTTTGCGGGGTACACCCCCATCTCGCGTGGGTAGGGGCGATCCCAGTCGCGAACCAGGCTCTCTGCCGTGTGTGGGGCATGCCGCAGCGGGGAATCCTGGGCTGGCCAACGATCATCGGCCACATCAGCGATCTCGGCACGAATACTGATCATGGCATCGCAGAACCGGTCGAGCTCGGCGAGCCCCTCACTTTCGGTGGGCTCAATCATGAATGTCCCGGCTACTGGAAAAGACATGGTCGGCGCGTGAAAACCGTAGTCGATCAAGCGCTTGGCGACATCGTCGACTGTGATGCCGGTTTCTTTCGTGAGTGGTCGCACATCGATGATGCATTCGTGCGCAACCAGTCCAGTCTTGCCGCGGTACAGGACATCGAAGTGTCCCTCCAGACGCTTCGCGATGTAGTTGGCGTTGAGGATGGCCACCTCAGTGGCGCGGCGCAGCCCGTCCCCACCCATCATGCGGATGTAGGCCCACGGGATGGGGAGAACGCCTGCGCTCCCCCACGGCGCCCCGGAAACCGGGCCTACCCCGCCATCGGGGTAGCCGCGACCCACCGGGCCCGCTTCTGCCCGGAGTGGGTGTGATGGCAGGTACGGCGCGAGATGAGCCTGAACGCCAACAGGGCCGACGCCTGGCCCGCCGCCCCCATGCGGAATCGTAAAGGTCTTGTGCAGGTTGAGGTGACTGACGTCCGCACCCAGCGAGCCAAGTTTGGTGACTCCCACCAACGCGTTGAGGTTGGCACCATCAACGTAGACCTGGGCGCCAGCCTGATGGACCAGATCGCAGATCGCTGCGACGTTCTCCTCAAACACACCGTGAGTGGACGGGTAGGTGATCATGAGAGCCGCAACCCGCTTGCCATGCTCTTTGATGAGGCGGGCCAGATCGGCGGCATCCACGTCGCCGCCTTCAGTGCAGGCCACCACTTGAACCTTCATCCCCGCCATCACCGCGCTGGCCGCGTTCGTGCCGTGAGCACTGCTCGGGATCAGGCAGAGGTCACGCAGATCGTCGCCGTTAGCTTGGTGATAGGCGCGGATCGCCAGCAGTCCCGCCAGTTCACCCTGCGAACCCGCATTCGGTTGCACCGAGACTGCGTCGAAGCCGGTGATCTCCGCCAGCCAGGCTTCTAGTTGACCGATGAGATCGCGATATCCGGTGGCCTGATGCATCGGCGCGAACGGATGAATCTCGGCGAAGCCGGGCCACGAAATGGGCTCCATCGCCGTTGCCGCGTTGAGCTTCATTGTGCACGACCCGAGCGGAATCATGGAACGGTCCAAGGAGATGTCGCGATCCGAGAGGCGGCGCAGGTAACGCAGCATCTCGGTCTCAGACTGATTCTCAGAAAAGACCGGATGCCGCAGGTAATCCGATTCCCGGCGGGCCCAAGCGGGAATAGCGGTGGAGTCCTGACTCTCGGCGTCAAACTGGTACTGAGACAGATTCACACCAAACTCCGGCACAGCCGAGGCAATCCCCTGCCACACGGCCATCACGTGTTCCATGTCGGTCAGTTCATCAGTGGAGATACTGGCGGTGTCACGGTCGATCAGCCGGATGCCAACCCCCATCCGTTCCGCTTCGCGAACCACGGCTTCGGCGCGACCTGGCAGGTTGAAGGCCACGGTGTCGAAGAAATGCTCATTGCGCATTTCAATCCCACCCGCGCGCAGCCCTTCGGCAAAGACGTGCGCGTGCGAGTGCGCCCGCTCCGCGATCTCGCGCAACCCTTCTGGCCCGTGGTACACCGCGTAGGAGCTGGCGACCACGGCCAACAACACTTGTGCGGTGCAGATATTGCTCGTCGCGCGCTCTCTACGGATGTGTTGTTCTCGGGTCTGCAACGCCAACCGATACGCGGGTCGACCCGCGTTGTCGACACTCACACCCACTAGGCGACCAGGCATTGAGCGTTCCAAGCCACTGCGTAGGCTCATGAAACCAGCATGCGGCCCACCAAAACCGAGGGGCACCCCAAAGCGTTGCGCTGAGCCGACACAGATGTCGGCTCCGAACTCCCCTGGGGGTCGCAGCAGGGTCAGCGCCAACAGATCAGTGGCCGCGGTTACGAGCAGATCCCGGTCGTGGGCCTGCGCGATGAGCTCAGTGGGATCAACCAGATTGCCACTACTGGTGGGGTAGGAGACCAACACGCCGAAAGCAGCACTGTCGCCTAGACCATCGTTCATCAAATCGCGCACTTCGATTTCGATACCGATCGGCTGCGCGCGCGTCCGCAGCACCGCGATGGTCTGTGGGTGGGTATCGGAATCAACCAGATACGTCTGGGCGTCGGTACGCGAAACCCGGTAGCTCAGCGCCATCGCCTCGGCGGCGGCGGTGGGTTCGTCCAGCAGGGAGGAGTTCGCGATCGTGAGCCCTGTCAGGTCGCAGACCAGCGTCTGAAAATTCAGTAGGGCCTCGAGCCGGCCTTGCGAGATTTCCGGCTGGTACGGCGTGTAGGCGGTGTACCAAGCCGGGCTTTCCAAGACTCGGCGTCGAACAACGGATGGGGTTTGGGTGCCGTAGTAACCCATCCCGATCAACGATGTGGTGACCTGATTGCGATTCGCAAGGGACCGCAACTCAGTGAGCACTTCGGCTTCACTAATGGGAGCTGGCAATCGGAGCTTGTCATCAGCCAGACCCGCAGGCAACGTGGCGGAGATCAGATCTTCCAAGGACTCGTAGCCGAGCAGCGCCAACATCTTGGCGATGTGCTCGGGGCGAGGGCCAATGTGGCGGCCCTCAAATGAGGAGCGTTCAAGGCCCGATGATGTCACGCTGTCCCCAATCGATCAGCCAGTGCGACGGGAGCGCCGCATGGCGAGTTCGTCCATTATCCCCTCAGGTAGCTGATCATTACCAGCGGCCGTCTCGCCTGGCAGCAGTGAAAGCGAGCCTTCTACCTCACGCCACACGCTACCCACTGCAATTCCAAAGACTCCTTGCCCCCCTTGCACCAGATCAATGACCTCGTCATTGCTGGTGCATTCGAAGACACTGGCGCCATCACTCATCAACGTGATCTGGGCAATGTCGTTGTCCCCGCGGGCGGCGAGGTGGCTCACAGCGGCCCGGATGTTGGGCAAGGAAACACCTGCGTCGATCAGCCGCTTCACGATCCGCAGGACCAGGATGTCGCGGAACGCATACAAGCGTTGGCTACCAGAACCTGCGGCAGAGCGGATGGACGGCTCTACGAGGCCTGTGCGCGCCCAGTAATCGAGTTGGCGATAGGTGATTCCCGCCGCATTACATGCCACGGGGCCGCGGTAACCCAAGTCCTCGGCCAGCGGTCGCAGTTCACTGTCCGCAAACAACGAGCCTTGGGCGGCCTGGGATGAGACGCTGGCATCCTCGGAGCCCTCGGCTCCCGGCCCGGCGGAGTTGTCTCCATCCATTGCTGTCCTCCTTGGACCGCTCAAATCCCTGGACTACTGAAAAGCGGGTCTATTACCTGACGCTAGAGCAGCGCAATAAGGTCGTCAACGAGAATGGCCTCGACACGCCGTAACGGGTCATTAGGTTGGGTCCGAGGTTTCGCCGGACCCAGGTGGAACGTCGAAGTCCTCCGGGTTGATGTCGGCCAGAAAGTCACGAAACTGGGCCAGTTCTTGCTCTGCATCCGCGGTCGGCACGGGGGTTTCACTGCTTTCGTCCACAATCTCAACCCCGGCCGCCTCGACAACTTCGTCAGCAGCCAATACCGGGGCCCCGACGCGCAGCGCCAGCGCGATCGCATCGGATGGCCGAGCCCCCAGCTCCACACCGGACTTGAAGACCAACAGAGCGAAGAAAACGCCGTCATCCAAGTGGGTGATTCTGACCTGTTGCAGTTGTTCCCCAACAGCGTCCAAAAGACTCACCATCAGGTCGTGCGTTTGTGGCCGAGGTGGCTGAACGCCCTCTTGCGCCAGCGCGATGGCCGTGGCCTCATTCGCGCCAATCCAGATGGGAATGTGCCGGACGGTGCCAGCCTCCCTTAGCAGAACCACAGGCTGGTTGGACGGGACTTCCACCCGAACGCCAACCACATCCAGCACCTTCACGATCCCACTCTAACTGTGTGGGGAACCTGACGGCCATGCCAAAACGAATCCGATCAGCTGTTCTTGGTCGCTGCGTCCAATACCCAGTGATGCAACGCTGCGTATGCCGCGATCAGGTCATTCATCAAGGCTTGCCGCTCATCTGGGGCCACCTTGTGAGCCACGGCCTGCTCAACATGGCCAGATTCGCGAGAGGCCGTGACCCGCAGTGTGGTGAGGTGGCGTGGGTCAATGCCGTGGGCTGTCAGAATCCGCACTGACTGGCAGATGGGGATTGCTTGTGGTGGGTACTTGCCCAATCGATCCAACTCAACCAAGCCAGCTTTGACGATGCCGCTTAGCACCTCTGCGTCCACTCCAGTCCGGCGCTGCAACTCGGCTGCGGTAATCGGCTCGTGGGGCAAACGGTCCATCGGAAGTTGCACGGTGTCCTGCGGCTTTCCCTCATCAGCCTTGACCGACCGCAACCGAGGGGAGGGTTCCGGTTCTTCCTTGGCGTTTAGGACGTCGGACAGGGAACCGTCGGCCAACTTGTCCGCAATGACCTTGAGGGGCAGGTAAGCGTCCCGTTGCACAGTGAGGATCAGCCGAAGTCGTTCGACATCCTCGTTTGAGAACAACCGATACCCACTGCGGGCTCGTTCTGGAACCACCAAGCCTTTGGACTCCAAGAAGCGGATTTTCGAGATAGAAATATTCTTGAACTCCGACTGCAACATCGTCAGCACCATGCCAATGGTGAGGCCGGCCGGTCGCGGTGCGGTGGCGCTCATGACTGGGGGCTTTGGTAGAAGCTGAACCGGTATTTGCCTATCTGCACTTCATCTCCGTCTTGCAGCGCGCGACTATCAATACGTTCTCGATTCACATACGTGCCATTCAGGGAGTTGTTGTCAGTGAGCGTCCAGCGCCCGTCAACCTGGTTGATGTCAGCATGCCGGCGGCTTACGGTGACATCGTCCAAGAAGACACCAGCATCTGGGGACCGACCTACTGTTACGACATCCCCGTTCAGTGCGATCCGGGTGCCTTCGTCGCGGCCCCGTTGCACCACCAACACACCATCCCCCGCTGGAATGCCGGCCAGAATAGTTGGATCGACGGCGTCCACGGGCCCGGACTCGTCCACCGTCGGGGTCAGGACGGCCGTCTCGCTGATCAACGATGCACCACAGGAACTGCAGAACTTGCTGTCCGGCTCGGCGATGTGACCGCAGGAGTCGCAGCGCAACAACTGGATATTGGCTGTCTGCTCTGAGGGACTCTCTGGTTCGTCCCGTTGATCGTTCATCTAGACCATTCCCCATTCCCCAGCCGTGTGGCCACCTGTGAAGCCCCAAGCAGACCTAGCCAGGCCCCAAGAAGCAGATTCCCCATATGCGAATCCCCCACAGAATTCGCGTAGCTCACCAAGAATCTAGGCCCCGACGCAGTGGGGGTCAACCCTTGCTTTAGGTTACCCGGAAAACGCCCTAAACCTAAGCTTTAGGCTTAGGTTTGCTGGATCAAAGTCTGGCTACAGGTTGGCAGTGTGGTTGCCATACTCATCAGCGGTCAGCAGGCCGGTTAAGACGCCGTCCAGCTGGATGTCGAACAACCATCCGGCCCCATAGGGATCGGCGTTGATCAAATCGGGTTGGTCCTCCAAGACCTCATTACGTGCTACCACAGTGCCCGATACCGGCGCGTAAACATCGCTGACGCTTTTGGTCGATTCCACCTCACCACACGAATCCCCGGCTGAGATTTCACCACCTGTTTCAGGCAAGCTGACGTACACCACGTCGCCCAAGGCATCCTGTGCGAAATCGGTAAGGCCGACTCGGACGATTTCTCCGTCCAAGCGGACCCATTCGTGTTCCTTGGTGTACTGAAGTTCGGCGGGATTGTTCATGGTTTCTCCGTTGGGCCCTCACGCAATCGCGCGTTGGAATGATCCTTGTCTTGAGTAGGCCTCCAGCCTAGTGGAGAGCATCATCGGCATTGGCGACCCATTCGTCTAGTAGTTCCTGACTAGCGTCTGGCGATGACGATTCCGCCCAAAGCCGCGTCGTTGGCTCAGCGGCATCCGGTTGCACAAACACCCAGGATTCGGCCGTCGGGTACACCATCAACCCCCCTTTGGTCACCTCGCTGTGCTCGGCCGCCTGCGCGACCTCTGTCAACACCCGCATCAGGGACGCCTTGCGCCCCCACGGTGTCACAATTTCGGTGTGTGCCACGAAAGGCTGCGGGATGCGTTCATCAATCTGCGAGACAGCCAAGCCAGCGCGGGCGATCAGGCCCAATACTCGCACCAGAGCGGCAAAGGGATCGGCGTACGTCCCCATCGTCGGAACGATGAAGCCGCCTTCCCCGTCTGCCCCCAAAATCGTCGGCCAGTCAGCCACGGCCGCCGCCAAACCGGCCTGATTAGGGGTGGCGCGGACTATTGTCGCTCCGTGAAAAGCCGCCACTTTCTCCGCCAACCGACTGCTGTTCAACGGCAGTGCAATCCGACCGCCCTGATGTTCGGCCGCCACTAGATCGGCGACGATGAGCGCGGTCCTGTCGTCGGCCAAGACATGCCCGATTTCGTTTACGATGGACAGTCGCTGCCCCGACGGATCGATCCGAACGCCGAAGTCAGCCCGACTGACGGCCACTAGGCGCGCCAACTCGTCCATGTCTTCGGCGTGACGCAGGCCCACATCTGTCGGTTGCGATTCATCGATCCGGGAGTTCACGGTCAGCACATCCACGTTCAATCGCCCCAACAGGGTGGGCAGGAGCAGGGCCGCGGCACCTCCCGCCGTGTCCACCACCAGTCTCAACTCAGCCTCGGCCACCCCGGTGGTGTCGATCCTAGACAAGAGGTGGTTTGCGTAGTCCTCCGCAACCCGGTGCGGCACGACGATGTCGCCGATCTCGCTTGCGCGCGGGCGACGGAACTCGGAGCGGCTCACCGCTTTTTCCATCCTGCGCCGCGCTCCGGGGCTCAAACTGGCACCGTGTCTGTTCAAGACCATGATGTCGATACTGTCTTGATCCCCAGGTTTGGTGATCAGTGCCAAGCCGCCTGCAGCGTAGTTGGCCGTATCCGCCCTGATGATGGGCACGGCCGCAATCCGCAGATCCCGGACGTTCATCCCACCGGCGGTCAGGGCACCAATGGCAACGCGGTTAAACGCGCGTGCAGCCTTCGAGTGGTCCCGACCCACGGTGACGGTGGCGCCCTTAGGAAGGATCGCAGCCAAGGCCGACGCCAGGCTAACCACTAGGTCCGGAGTAATTTCAATGTTGATCAGCCCGGAGATTCCTTGCTGGCTGAACAGGTGCTTGTCGGCTCGAGACTCCGCGACGATTGCGTCCCGCACCACAGCGCCTGCATCGACGGCCTTGCCGGGGTACACCAAGACCTCCCCGCTCAGGTGAGCTTCTTCGCCGACTTGAGCGGCCTCCCCCAATACCGCGCCCTCATCAATGCGCGAGCCTCGCAGGACCTGGGCGTCTGGGCCCACGATCGCGCCAGCGACTTGTCCTCCAGCGTCGACCCAACTATTGTCCATGAAGATAGCGTTATCCACCCGCGCCATCCGCCGCACCGCCACGTTGGTCCCAAGGACCGCGTCCGGCCCAACCCGACAGCCCGAATCCAACTGGCTGAACGGGCCGATGAAAGCTGGGGGATAAACCTTCGCACCAGACTGGATGTCCGCGCCGTCGGCGACCCAGACCCCTGGTTCCACCTCAAACCCATCAGGGCGAGCGCCCACCACCCGATCCAGCACATCGTGCTGGACGCGTAGGTAGGCCGCCAGTGAGCCGACATCCTCCCAATAGCCACTGCCCACCACACCTGCGACTTGGTGACCTGAGTCAATCAGTCGGGGAATCACATCGGCTGCCCAGTCCTGCGGTTGGTCAGCCGGTACCGAAGCCAAGATGCTGGGGTCAACGCAGTAGATCCCGGTGTTAATCGTGTCTGAGACGATCTCCCCCCACCCAGGCTTCTCGATCAGTTGCACCACATGCGATGCCTCGTTCAGGACCGCAACTCCAAACTCACGCGGATCAGCCCGTTGCATCAGCAGCATGCTGACCGGAGCCTCACTTTGTTCATGCGCCGCAACAAACCCGGCTAGGTCAAGTTCGCACAGGGCATCGGCGGAAATCACCAGAATGGGACCGTCACGCAGGAGCTCCTCGGCCAGTTTGACGCCCCCGGCGGTTCCCAGGGGCTCGGACTCCGTAACGTATTGCAGCCGAACCCCGTAGTCCGAACCGTCTTGGAATGTGTCGCGAATCTGACCAGCGAGGTACTGCACGGTGACCACGATGTCGGTGATGCCGTTGCGGGCGAGCAGGTCAATGGTGTGGGCCATGAGCGGTCGGTCGACCACGGGCAGGAGTGGCTTGGGAATGCCATTGGTCAGGGGGCGCATCCTACGGCCCTCGCCCCCGGCCATCATGACGGCCTTCATCGACTAGCCGAGGACCGGATTGTCTCGAATCACCCGACGAGCCTGCTCGATGTAGAGCAGCGCCGAGTACCAATAGAGGCCAGTCCCCCACAATGCGAAGGCCCAACCAAAGACGCGCGCCGTATCTGCGAACCAACCGGTGCCATCACCGAGCAGTAGGAGTGGAAACGCATATAGCAGCGCGAAGGTCGCGGCCTTCCCCAGGAAGTGCACTGGCAAGCCCACCAACCCGCGCTTCTTCAGTGGGGGCAGGATGGCCAGCAGCACCAACTCCCGGGCCAGCAGCAAGAGCACGAGCCACCACGGAATGATGTCGCGTAGCGCCAGACCGATCAGGGCCGCAGCGATATAAAGTCGGTCGGCCAAGGGATCCAAGAGTTGCCCGAGTCGGGTGATCTTGCCAGTCGCACGAGCGATCTTTCCATCCGCCCAGTCCGAAACTCCCGCCAGTACCAGCACCACGAAGGCCCAGCCATCGGCTTGGGGGCCCAAGATGAGCCAGAGGAAGAGGGGGACTCCGAGCAATCGAGCGAAACTGATGATGTTCGGCAGCGTCCAAATCTCGTTGGATTGAACGCTAGTCTCTTGAACTTTCACGCCTTGTCCTCATCCCGGTACCAGCCCTGCAGTGGAGGCCCTGCGCCGGGCTCAGCGTCCGACTCCAACTTAGAGTCCGGCGCCGCCTCAGAGTTCGGCGGTGGTGCTGCATCGGAAGCCGGGACTGATTCCGCAGGTTGGGAAGCAGCAGTGGTGGCCGGAACCGGTGGGGGACTCGATCCTGGCATGGCTGCTGTGGTCGGGCGATCTCGGCGACGGGCTTGCCTGCGGCGCAGGGCTAGCCAGATGCCCAAGGCGATGAGGATGACCCCCAAGACGATGGCGGCTAAGGACAAGGGAAACACGGTGTCGGACTTATATCCGATGGCCAACTGAGCTGTCACGCCGGAATCGCCAGCGGCATTCATGACCACAAAAGTGGTCGCGCCCCTACTGGCGGGCGTGAAGCGCATCTCCGGCGAGGTACCGGTAGATCGACGAATCCAGATGTCCTGCCGTGTTGGATCTTTCGGCTTTTCCGCGCCGGGCACCGAGAGCGTTTCCCAGTTACCTTCGTTGTCCCGGACAACATCGTATGGAACCCCTAGCAGATATTCATCCAGCTGATTCGTTGCGGCCAAACCAATGAACAGCGACTTCTGATTTTGCGAACTTGCACCGATGGTGGTGTCCCCCAGGGCATCGCTAAATGGCAATCCAGTTTCCACGCTCACCACGTCGGTGACTAACGCGTACGCATCTGCGTCTGACTCCAGTGTGGGACTCTCCAACGCCAGCGTGCCGGCCGTCCCGAAGGTTTGCACGCCTAGCGAACCAAGGATCAGGAGCGCGATGCCGAGCAGGACCGCCAGAATTGCACTCACCAGTTTCATGCACTCACTCCGCTCAGAATCGATCAAATAGAGCTTACTCCCAAAACTCGGTGCGAATTGGGGGCACCGCGCGGGAAGCCGGGATCGGGCGGTGAACCTGTCAGATCGACCGCAAATCGGGACAGAACCGGCTAGCGTCGAGGCCATGGATCAAAGCCTGTTGCTACCACCGGGATCCATCCAACCGCTGACTCCGTTGCCCACGGGCGTTGCTGCGCAAGGCGTGGGCCTGCGTCGCGGATCGGGTTGGGTGCTCCGACAAGTCACTGCCAACTTCCCACTCGGCGCTGTTGTGGCCATTTCTGGCCCGGTTGGGTCTGGGCACACTCGCGCGATCTTGGGGTTGTGCGGTCGATTTGCCTTGGACGAGGGCACTGTTCAAGTCGCGGGCGAGGGAGCGACCATTGGCTGGTTTGCCGAACTGGACATGTTGGATGAGGAACTCACGGTTATGGAGACCACACAAGAATGTGTGAGCGCCTTGCAGGGTGATCCCGAACTGATCCCCGCCATGCTGGCTTGGGCAGAACTGTCCCGGCGTACCGACACGGCCGTCAAGGACCTCTTGGCGGAGGAAAGAGTGATGCTCGGGCTGACTTGGGCGGCCCTGAGTGAAGCACCAGTGATCGGTATCGAAGCCTCGACGGTCGTGCACACCCATTCCCCCGTGTGGCGAGCGGCCCGCAGCCTAGCCGGGCAGGGTCGACTGGTCTTCGTCGGTACCGCGCTCAGTGTTGTTCCGGCTGAAATCACCCTGACGATTCCATGGGAGCTGCCAGCATGAAGACGTCATTTCGCAACGCTTTGGTGCGCTGGAATCGATCATGGGTGCTACGGCTCGCTATCGGGGGTGTCCTGCTTGTGCCGCTGATCTACGGCGGCTTGTTGATTTGGGCATTCTGGAACCCGGTAGGCAACGTGCAGAATCTGCCAGTGGCGATCGTGAACGAAGACGTCCCCGTGCAGGTCGAGGGGCGCACCCTGGCCGCCGGGTCAGAAATCACCAACACCGTGGTTTCCCAACAGCAGTTGAAGTGGACCCAGACCGATGCCTCGGACGCCGACGCTGGTTTGAATTCGGGACGCTTCTACCTAGTCATGAAGATTCCCAGCAATTTCTCCGCCCAGCTCGCCTCGTTAGACACCGCTACTCCGACCCAAGCGAACATCGAGGTGGTCACCAACGACGCTACCAACTACTTGGTTGACGAAATTGCGTCGGACACACTGGAGGCCATTCAAGGCCAGACCATTCAAGGCCTGCAGTTGGAGTTCCTAGACGTGGTGTACTCCGCTATTGGGTCTTTGGAGAAAGAAGGCGAAGAGGTTGTTGACGGCGGCGCCGCGATTGCGAAGGGTGCCGACGAGGCAGCAGCCGGTGCAACGAAGA
>JAHZKU010000196.1 GCA_022600255.1 Actinomycetes bacterium
CCACCCGGACGTTGTCCGTACCATCGTCGGCCACATAACGATCAATGCCCAAGTAGGCCTGAGCTAGTTCATCGATCAGGGCGCGCCCATCCGTTTCGGTCATCGTGACAGTGCCGCGAACTTCCAGGTAGGAGTAGGGTGCGTCCGGTGGATTGATCATCACAGTGCAGCGCGGGTCCCGGGCGAGATTCCGTTGCTTGCGCCGGCCAACGGTGGTCGAGAACAGGACATCATTTCCGTCGCGCTTCACCCAGATCACGGATAGTTGTGGCTGGCCGCTTGGTTGAATCGTGGCGACAGCAGCGAAGTTGGGATCGTCTAGCAGGTGATGGGCGGCGGCAGGAATCTCAATAGACATGTCCAAACCATACTCCCGGCATCGGTGGAAAGCAGGGGTTGCAGACTAGGCCCACCGGTCAGTCCATGCGATGCGATCAGACAGAATCGCTGGTGGTGGTCGCCGTGGCTGCACTGGACTCATCGGCTTGTGATGCGACCTCTTCAGCCGACACATCCGAGAACGCCTTGCCCAGCAGGACTGTGGCATAGGCGGCCACGGCCGACAACAGGATCGCCAGCCAACTCCAGTCGCCGAAAGCAAAGGTCGGCGCCAAACCTGCGATGAATGCCACGACCAATCCGGTCAAGACACCGAGCATCGCAGCGAAGACGCGCAGACTGTCCTTTGCAGCAGAGCCGACGAGGGCGGCTCCGATGACAGCGGCCGAGATCAAGGCCCCAGCGACCAACAGTGCACTGATGGGCGGTGCAAAAGCAGCGACCACGACGGCGAGGAGAGCCAGCACGGCGACTGCGATGCCACGCACCCGTTCGTGATCACTGGCCTTAGTCAGGTCCGCTACGCAATCCGCCGCCGCGGCAAGGTAGCTGTCGGTAGTACTGGCCAACAGCATGGCCGCCAATCCACACACAACGGCCAAGCCAGCTGCGCCTAGCGTCGTGAAGAGCGTAAACAGTTGTTCGGACGGCGCGTAGAAGCTACCACCGAAGAACAACAGCAATCCAGCCCCTAGCGCCACCACCGTGCCTACCGCCAGCAGTCCGCCGCCGATCGCTCGACGCGGGGCCTGGCTCGACCTTGCCTGTGCAAAGGAACGGATCAACACGAGATCGACCGCACCTAGGGCAGCGAGCGCAATCCACACTCCTCCGATATGTCCGAGCGAATACCCCTGGCTTGGCAACGCGGCATCAACCAGAGAGGCTAGGCTGCCCAAGAACAATCCGGCGAGAAGTACGAGCCCGGCCAACACGACGAAGAAGAGTGTCCAACGGCTGGTGCGACTTGCCGCTCGCCATCCTCGGCCAGCCACGTACAAGGAAACGACGACACCCAACGCCACGCTTGCGACGGCCGGGTTGACGCCTCCCAGGATCGACAGCACTCGACCCGCCACGATCAGTTGGACACAGATCAGCAGGAAAGCGGCCAGCAGCCCACCCTGCACCACGAGGCGCTGCCTAGCAGCCGCGCCGGATCCCGACCCGGCATCAGCAAATACGGCCGCACCCCATACCCCAGCCAGTATGGGGATGAGCATGGCGATGGCCAACAACGCCAGACCGCCAAGGTCCATCCCGGCGTTAGTGAACTCCGCAAAAACCGCCACAAGGTACGCCAAAGCCACCGTGAGGTATCCGGTTACGCGTCCGACCGGGGACTCCCGATGTCGGCTGCCCGCGGTGGTCGCGAGCAGCGTGACGATCAGAAGACCAACACCGATGGCGATGGCTGTCAATGAGCCTGTTGGAAGCATCAGGTCCTCCTATTGGTTCGGGCAGTCGTTACCGGCCGGTTTTCCGGCGAAACGATCGGCGACCCAATCGTCCATGGTCTCGCGCGCGGAAATCACCACGCCGTTGTGGGAGTCGTTCTTCCAGACGGCCAGTTCTGCTGGTACCCCGGCGTTACACAGCAGGTTGAAGTAGGCAATGTTGGCAGTGGGCAGGATCGCTTCATCCTTCATCCCCTGAATCAACAGGCTCGGAATCGTTAGGTCCGTTTCAGGGACCGTGTTCTCCACCAGGAGTGGGTAAATGGAATTGGGCAACGGCTCGGAAATGTAGGCGCCCATGGGTTGATCTAGGGCGGCCTTAATCGAGGACCCGCAAGAAGACTCAATCGCATCGAATCCAACGGTGCGCCCCAGTTCAGTTGTCAACGCGTCCTCGTCCAACTGGTCGGGAAACTGTGCCACCCAGGAACGGACGATCTGCATGACAAAGCTAGTCTGCCCGGATGGTTCTGGATCCTTCACGATGGCGTTCAACGCAAACGGCAAGGCAGGCACGATCCCAGGAGCGACCGAAACGATGCCATCGATCGGTACCTCGGGGGCGTAAGTTGGGGCAATCTGACCGGTAGCATAGGCGCCTAAGCCACCTTCCGAGTGGCCCCATACCGCGGTCTTGGTTGGATTCACATTGGTCTTGGTGCGCTGAATCGCACGAACACTATCGAGCACGTTTTGGCCTTGGGTTTTCCCGATCAGATACATGGGAGTCCCGGGGGCTCCCATATCCTCATAGTCGGTAGCCACAACTGCCCAACCCTGCTCCACGAGCGGCTTGATTTGCAGCGACCAGGCGTAGTAGCCAGGGGTATTCTGCTGCAGCGGGGTCTGCGAAATCCCGCATATTCGAGTGGAGCCTGTGGTGCCGTGTGAATAGGCCACCAACGGCCAGCCGCCCTCCGGCTCTTCTCCACCAGGAGTGACGTACAGCCCGGACACCGGGATCCGATTCCCGTTCACGTCCTCCGAAACGTACATGATGCGGGACATCTCAACGTCACTAGGCGCATCTTCCACAGCTTGCTCACGGAGCATGGTGCCGGGCACGCCCTCCACAGTTCTACCGATTCGATAGAAGGGGGTTAGCGCAGACGCGTCAGTCATCGCGGACTCCGGGGGCACTGCCGCATCATCGGGCACAGCAGGTGTGTCGGCTACGGGAAATTTGGGAGCCGTGACTGCGAGCACGATGGCGGCCACGATGACCGCGACGATTCCCAAGATTCCGATGGAACCCGCCCGTTTGTTCATCAGAACCTGCCTTCCATCGGCCAATACGACCGCCCACAACGCACGAATCGACAGTACTGACACGCAGAAGTGATGCAACTTAAGTCACTCGAACAGACCTACGGGCCGGCGCCGCGTAAGTTAGTCATGTGAGACTCCGCACCCGGCTAACCGGTTTGCAGCATCCAGAGGCCAGCCATGACACAGGACAAGCCCCCTTCTTTGAAGGTTGGTACGTGAAGTCGGTGAGCCAGAATCAACGCCACCGGCTTGCGCTCATCCCGGGGATTTTTCGTAGTGACACTGGCGGGACGGAAGCTTTCGTCCAAGTCCTGGACGGCGCCACGGGCAACTCCTGGTTTGTCTCATTCCCAGCAGAGCAGTACGCATCCTCGAACGATCGTTTCGCCGTAACCGTGGGCCCGAACCGCTTCGACGCCACCGGCTACAGCGTTTCATTGCCTGTTGACGATTCCATCGGGTTCCCGGGGTTGTCGGGGACACTGGACTACTCGACTCCGATGGACAGTTGGCCAACCTCCGTGCGCTCCCCGGGCGCGATGGGTTGGTACGCCTATGTCCCCCGCATGGAGTGCTATCACGGTGTCGTTTC
>JAHZKU010000197.1 GCA_022600255.1 Actinomycetes bacterium
GTCCTTCTTTCATCTCGTAAGTAGCGGGGGCAGGATTTGAACCTGCGACCTCTGGGTTATGAGCCCAGAGAGCTACCGAACTGCTCCACCCCGCGGCGATCGCTTAACACGACTCCCCAAGTGTAGCCGATCCTGAGGCCGCCAAACACCGGGCTCTGATAGATCTGGATCACACCTGCTCCCACCGCCGAAACCCGCCACTGGCAGGCTTCGTTCAGCTCGGATTCCTAGGCAGAAGCCTCGTCTGCGGGCGGTTCAGAAGCAGTCTCCTGGGTGGCATCGTCCGGCACCGTCGGGGCCGGCTGGCCCGTGACGTCGGACTGGAAGCCCGCTGCACGATCCAGTGCTTCCTTCAGGTCATCCTGTGCCTCGCCGTAGGCGCCGAAGTCGCCGGCCGCCAACGCTTCTTCACCACGCTGGAACGCCGCCGCGGCGTCCTCCAGGGCCTGGGTCAACGACGTGGAGGGGTCAGTGTTGTTGCCGCCACCGCCATTGCCGCCGCCACCGCCGTTGTCCGGGTTCGTGGCTGCGCCAACGAACACGTCAGCTAGGGCCTGATCCAGGGTGTCCTGCATAGAGACCGCTGAGCCGTAACCCACCAGCACCTTACGCAACAGCGGGAACCCGCTCTCCCCCGCTGCCCGAACGTAGACCGGCTCCACGTAGAGCATGCCGCCAGCCACCGGCAACGACAGCAGGTTACCGAGGACAACATCGGAGCCACCGCGCCGCAGCAGCGACAACTGCTCAGCAACCACGGTGTCGGACTCAAAGTTGTTCTGCACCTGAGTTGGGCCAGGGATAGTGGTGTTTCTCGGCAGCTGCAGCACGCGGATCTTGCCGTAGTCATCACCTGGGTCAGACTCCGCCGCCATGAAGGCCGCCAGCGTCGGGCGCTTGCTGGGCGCGAAGGCTGTGGTCAGCGTGAACGACGGCTTCTTCGTGCCAGGCATCTGCAAGGTCAAGTAGTAAGGCGGCTGGAACTGCTCGACCGTGTTGGTCGGATCCTGCGGAATGATCCAGAAGTCCTGGCCGGAGTAGAACGCAGCCGGGTCGGTCACGTGATACCGGCTCAGCACGGTGCGCTGCACCTTGAAGATGTCCTCGGGGTAACGTACGTGCTCAAGCACGGACTCGGGCATCTCCGCCTTGGGTTTCACGGTGCCATCAAAGACCCGGGTCCACGCCTGGGCAATCGGATCGGCTTCATCCCACAGATACAGATCCACGGTGCCGTCATAGGCATCCACGGTGGCCTTGATCGAGTTGCGCATGTAGGTCACTTGCTCACGCGTCTGCGCCGCCACGGATCGCGACGTGGCCGTGACCGAGTCGCTGGTCGCCTCGCTCAGCGTGGTCCGCGCCGAGTTCGGGTACTGGTTGGAGGTGGTGTAACCATCAATGATCCACTTGATCCGGCCATCAGCCACCACCGGATAGGGGTCGCCGTCCAGCGTCAGCCAGGGCGCCACCTTTGCCACCCGATCGCGCGGGTCACGTTCGAACAGGATGCGCGACTCCGGGTTCACCAAGTCGGACAAGATGATGTTGGTGTCCTGGAACTTGGTGGCAAACACCAGCTTCTGGAAGAACGAGCCCACCGGCACCCCGCCATTGCCGGTGTAGGTGTTGTTGCGCTGGCCGGTTGGGCTGGAGTCATCGGGGAAGTCAAGTTCGCGCGGCTCCGAACCTTCCGGTGCCCCCACAATCGAATACTCCGGCGACATCTGGCCGAAGTAGATTCGTGGTTGGGTGATCTCCAGTTCGCCAACGGAGGGAATGTCACTTTCCATGAAGCTGGGCAGCCCATTGCTGCGCGCCGTGTTGTCGAATGCCGAAACGAAACCGAAGCCGTGGGTGTAAACGGTCTTATCGTTGGTCCAGTTTCGCTGCCCGTCAGGCAACCCGTCCAGATCCAACTCACGCACCGCCACGGTGGCCCCGCGCGCCGTTTCACCCTCTTCTAGCTGATACCTGTCCACGTCCAGCGCATCGGGGAACGCGTAGAACCCACGAATCTGCTGCAACTGCCGGAACGTCGGACTCACCACGGCCGGATCCAGCAGCCGCGTGTTCTTCAAAGTGCCGGAGTTGTCTTGAATCACACTCTTAGGCGCGACCTCGTTGCCGGCATAGTCCTGCACCTCTACTCCGTCCAGCCCGTAAGCCGTTCGAGTCGCGGTGATATTTCGTTCGATGTAGGGCCGCTCCCGCTGTTCCTCCTGGGGACGAACCTGGAAGTACTGGATGATGACCGGATACAGCCAGCCGATCACAATGCTGCTCACGACCAACAGAGCAAGGCCGATCAAGGCCAGCGCCCACGTGCCGCGAAAAGCGGTGACGAAGAACAGGATCGCCACCACTAAGGCCGCAAACGCCAGAATGGTCTTACTGGGTAAGACGGCATTGACATCGACATAACTCAAGCCGCTGAAGCCCGGCACAATCGATTGGCTAGCCGTTGCTAACTCGTAACGGTCCACCCAGTAGGAGACAGCTTTCACCAGCAAAATCAGGCCACCCAGAATCGCTAGGTGGCGTTGTGCACCGAGGCTGACGCGGCGTTCATCTGTTTGAATCCGCAGCCCGCCATACAGGTAGTGCACGACGGCGGCGGTCAGCAGACCCAGCAGCATTAGGGCGAAGGCGAAGTTCAGAACAAATCGCAACCAAGGCAGCGTGAAGACAAAGAAGCCAACGTCTAGATCAAACTGGGGGTCACTGACCCCGAACGGGCCTCCTTCTTTCCACAGCTGGAAAGTGGTCCATTCCGCGGCGGCCGAGAGCCCGGTCATCAGTCCGATCAGGCCGGACATGCCTAGGACGATCAGCAGGCGGTAAGGCTCAACCGAGGTGCGGTAACGCTCAAGTGAAGCTTGCTCAGGGGTGAGTTTGCCGAACGGGGGTCGGAACCGATAAGCCAGCACGGCGTTCAGGGCCACGGCGCCACCCATCAGGCCACCGAACAGCAAGAACATGCCGATCTGGGTGATCAGGGTGGTGGACCAGACCTCGGTCTTCTCCACTGACCCGAACCACAGCCAGTCGCTGTAGATGCCTGAGAAGATGACGAACAGCAAGATGATGCCGCTAATCACCAACAGCGTCGGCACTAAGACTTTGCCGCGCGCTACCGGCTCGCCGACCGCTGTGCCGGGGCCACCAGGCCCACTTCCGCCGCCCGAACCGCTGCTTTGCCCGCCTCCGGGCATATCGAATGCCATTAAGACAACCTAACTGCTCTCACTTGTCCGATTTTCCAAGGGGCAACCTGGGAGGTCACGATTTGCCAACCAATCCTGCACTGCGGCCACAGAATCGTCCAAAGTCCGCACTGGAACCACCTGCAACCCCTCCGGTTCATTTCCCATGATGTCTTCACAATTAGCGGCTGGCCCCAGGAAAAGCTCCGCTCCAGCGCTCTGGGCCGCAATCATCTTCTTATCGATTCCCCCGATAGGACCCACGTCGCCAGCGGCGGTGATCGTGCCGGTACCCGCGACGTGGTTGCCCATTAACAAGTCTTCCTTCGTCAGCTTGTCCACCATGGCCATCGAAAAGATCATGCCGGCACTGGGGCCACCAATATCCTGCAATCCGATGGTGGCTTCGAAGTCCGAGCTGTAGCGATTGTCGACAAAAATCCCCACCACAGAGTTACCCTCCGGCCCCGCTGCCGTGGTGACTTGGACTTCCTCAGCGGCGTCATCCCGCTCGACCGCAAACTCCACGTCGCTGCCCACCGGTAACTCTGAGATCGCCTCGCCGACGGCACTGGCCTGGCTGATCGTCTCGCCGTTGATGCTCTCAATGACGTCCCCGCGCTCCAGCTTCCCCTGAGATGGGCCGTCTGGCACGACATCAAACACCACCGCCTCCGTCTGAACTGGCCGGTCGGTGTAGTTGGCAGCCGCAGCCAGCGCCTCAGACTGAGACGCGGCAAACACCAACTCCTGCCGCTCGCGGTCCTGTTCTGACGGCGGACCGTCTGGGTACTGCTGGTCCAACGGCACCACCGAGGTCGAACCGCTGAAAACGCCGAAGATGGCCGAGATGGCGTTCAGGTTCCCGCCGGCGCCGCCGGACTCAGCCACCGTTGTCAGATCCAGCATCCCGGTGGTGGAGAAACTCTTGGCACCCTCAATCTCAAGTACGGGTTGACCGTCGATCTCACCAAGCACGTCGAATACTGGGCCGGGAGACTTGGTCACAAAGGGGACGGGTAACACCACGGCGGCCACCGCCACAATGGCCACCAACACCAGCGCCGCCCACGCCCACCGGCTGTGTGGGGACTTCACGCTCACCGGGGCTGGGCCATGTTGGGGGAATCCGACTGGGCGTCGGCGTCAAGGGTGCGGGCGCTGGACGAATCTTCCGACGGGGGCAGGCCAGCCAACACTTCACCCACGCGATGCAGGGCCGCTTGCCGATTCGCCTTGTGATGCCGCGCGCTACGCCGGCGATCACGGAGCCACAAGATTCCTGCGGCGATGGTCGTGACCAGGATTGGCGTCACAAACCACACGATCGACTCCATGTCGTAACTGTACGGGGTGAAAAACCCTGCGACGGACAACAGGTATGGAGTCGTAACCTGCAGGTTCTCGGTTCGTGACACACCGCCACGCTGCCAGCGAATTCCACACTTAGAGTGGCTCAGAGTCGATCGTGTCTGGCTATGGCGGCTACCGTGGATATACAGCACGCAGTTGTGTGCGGCTAGGAGACATTCATGAGTGGCAACTTCGGTTTTGGCTTCGCCCCACAGGATCCAGATGACGGCAAGGACAAAGGCGATCAGAACTTCGACATGTCCTCGCTCGGGTCCGCCCTGGAGGCGCTCGGACGCATGATGCAGTCCGGGGAATCCACGGGTCCGATCAACTGGGATCTCGCCCGACAAAATGCCCGCCAAAGTCCCGCCCAACGTGAGGACAACGGCGTCACCGACGCGGAACGCGCCGCTGTGGTGGATGCGGTGCGGTTGGCCAACCTCTGGCTGGACGAATCCGAATCTTTCTCGGCCACCAACACCGCCGCCGTCTCTTGGAGTCGCGGGGAGTGGATCGAGGGCACGTTCCCCGCATGGGAGCGCATCATTTCGCCAGTAGCCGAGCAGTGGCAGGCCACACTCGGCGGTGTCATGGGTGGCGAAGGGTTGGCCGGGCTGACCGGTGAGCTACCCCCGGGCCTCGCCGAAGGGATGCCCGAGGGTTTCCCCTCCGACATGTCCCAATTCCAAGACATGCTCGGCCCGATCACCGGCATGATGACGCAGATGGTCGGCGCCATGCTGGGATCCCAGGTGGGCCAAGGACTCGGCATCCTCAGCGGCGAAGTCCTCTCCGTGAGTGACATTGGACTCGCCCTGACCTCCAATGGGGAGCCGACCCTCCTCCCCCGCAACGTGAACGTCTTCGCCGATGGCATCGGACTGCCCCGCCAAGAGGTGCTCCTCTACATCGCACTTCGCGAATGTGCGCACCAGCGGCTGTATTCCCATGTGCCGTGGTTGCGCTCTCGGCTAGAGGATGCGGTTGCGGCCTACGCCAAGGGCATCCACATCGATACCGAGGCGATGCAGCGGGCCATGGAGCAGGTGGATCCCAACAATCCGCAGGCCATGCAGGAGGCGCTGTCCGGCGGCATCTTTGAGCAGAAGGACTCCACTGAGCAACGGGCAGCGTTGGCCCGCCTAGAAACCATCTTGGCCCTCGTGGAGGGTTGGGTGGATCATGTGGTGAATGCGGCCGTCGCCGATCGGGTGCCCACCATGACCCAACTGAACGAGGCCATGCGCCGGCGTAGGGCGGCCGGAGGCCCGGCAGAGAAGACCTTCGCTACGTTGGTAGGCCTCGAACTGCGCCCCCGCCGCATGCGCGAGGCCGCCGAGTTCTGGGCGAAGTCGGACGCCGATCGTGGCGTGGCCGGCCGAGATGGCTTGTGGGAGCACCCCGACCTGTTGCCAACCGCGGAGGATCTAGACGACCTGCCCGGCTACTGGGAGCGGGACGCGGCGATGAAAGGCCTCACCGACTCCCTGGAGGCCGAGTTGGCCGAGGCTGCCGACGCCGATGAATCCCAAGACGAGGACGGCGACGACAAGCCCGCAGCCTAGGTCGCGCGTTTCGATGAGCTACGGTCTGCAATCTCTTGCAGCGCCCACGAGTTCCCGTCTGGGTCGACGAAGTACGCATACTTGATGCCGCCTCCGACATCCGAGATATTTGAGGTGGATACCCCCCGGTCTTGCAGGGAATTGCGAGTTGCGCTGATGTCCTCCACCACCAGATGCAGGCCTGTGACCGGGCCAGCATCGGCCAGAGCCCCCAAGCCGGTCCCAATGACGATTGAGCAGGCCGAACCAGGTGGTGTGA
>JAHZKU010000198.1 GCA_022600255.1 Actinomycetes bacterium
AGGCAAACCATGAGCATCAACTACGCCGAGCTGCACGAGGCGACGGGACAGAACTGGTTCGAGCTTGATCCTAGTCTGGCCTGGACCGTAGAGCGACTTGTCTCCACCGAAGAATTGGCGTTCTGCGAGGATCAGCTGCGCCGGATTGGGGATCTCATCGGTGGCCGCATTGCCCGCAATGCCGAAGCAATCGACAAGAACAGCGCCCAGTTGGTGCGCTGGAACCGCGAGGGGGACGAGATTAATCACGTTTCCCACCCCGCCGAAACGCTGGACACCAAGCGGGCGCTGTGGAGTTCCTATGCGATTCACCCCCACCTTGATCCTCGCACTGAGTCGCAGGATGGAGTCCACCCGATACTGCCGGTGGCCTACTACTACCTGCTCGCCCAAGCCGACACAGGCATGGTGTGTTCAGTGGGGATGACCGCGGGCGTGCGGAACCTGATCGAACGCTACGGGGATCCCGCCACACAAGACATCTTCATTCCAATGCTGGAGACTCCCGACTTCGACGCCGGATGGGACGGTTCCATGTATCTCACCGAGCGCGCCGGTGGCTCGGATCTAGGCACCACCACAACCATCGCCAGCCAGTCCGAAAATGGCTGGCGCCTAAACGGGTTCAAATGGTTCTGCTCCAACGTCGATGGCGACGCGATCGTCACATTGGCCCGCCCGGAGGGCGCCCCAGCTGGGATCAAAGGCTTGGGGCTTTTCGCGGTGCCCCGCTGGCTCGATGATGGCACCCCCAACGGAGTACACATCCGGCGCATCAAGGAAAAGCTAGGGACCCGCTCGGTGCCAACCGGGGAGATCGATTTGGTGAACGCGGTGGCCTATCCCCTGGCAGCCGACGGGCATGCCACGGATGGTCGTGGGATTAACCGGATGATGGAGTTCGTTAACGTTTCGCGCATGATCGTCGCGGCGATGGGAGCTGGCATCGCACGTCGGGTCTTTCTTGAATCCATGATTCGGGCGTCACAGCGCAAGGCCTTCGGCAAGCCCTTGACGGCCCACCCCATGGTTCGATCACAGTTGATCAGCCTGATGGTTGCCAGCGAGGCGAGCGCAGCCCTGCTCTTCGAATCAGCCAATCGCGTTCCGAGGGACCGGATGCAGCCCCTAGGCCATGGCGACCCGGTAGCACGAATCCTAGTGCCACTCACCAAACTGCGCGGCACACGGACAGGCCAGGAATCGGCATCCGCTGCGCTGGAACTCTTCGGCGGAAACGGCGTGATCGAGGATTGGCCGATGGCGCGACAATATCGGGACGCCCAGGTCCATCCCATCTGGGAAGGCACCGAGAACGTCCTATCTTTGGATGTGCTGCGCACGATGGCGACTGAGAGCGCGCATGTGTATTTGCTCGAATTCCTGTCTGAAATCCTGACCGAGGCATCGCATGAGTTGTTGTCAGAAAGCAGAGCGCGCACTGAAAGCGGGATCATCCGGGTACAGGACAACCTGGCCCGACTAGCGCAGGCCGGCCCGGAAGCGGCCAATCACTACGCCCGCACCCTAGCGAACGATTTGGCGGACCTGTGTGAGTGCGCGCTTTTGCTTCGGGAAGCCCAGTGGGAGTTGGATTCAGCGGGCACCGCCCACAAGGCCTTAGTGGCCGCGTGGCTAACGCGGGCGCATTTCGAACCCGATCACCGCTGGAATACCCAAAACCAGGCGATCGTCACCGATCTGTTCGAGGATCTGGTCGGCTACGCCCCGATCACGCCGGAAGCAGCCGCCAAGTACTGCTCGGCGGGCGCCAGCGACAGTGGCTTGGATCTCAGCGAACACAATGTCCCAGCTGAGCGGTGAAGGCTCGGTGGCGCTTAGTGCAGTGTCTGCTGGGCAGCGGCACCGAGCACGCCTGGCTGCGACACCGCCCTGCCTCTGGGTCATCAAGCGAGCACCTGACCCGGTAGCTTGCACGAACCTCGGCAAAGACTCAATGGCGCAAAGTTCGGAAGGAAACTGAGATGCGAGCTGCCTTCGGCCTGCGCGGCCGTGATGAGAACGGATCGTTGCTGGCAGGGCGCCGCTGGCCTGACGTCGGCGAAAGCCCGCTCCTTACAGCACATCAACGCATGCTCATGCGTTCTACCTGAATCAACGACGAGGTCGGTGGGACAGAACCTGCCTTGGGCGCACGAGTGGGGCGGTCGACCGAAGTCAACCGCCCCACACTCACAGATTCGGTTAGGAGAGCACCTTGGCCTTCTGAGCAGCGAACTCCTCGTCAGTCAGCACGCCGGCCTTGTGCAGGTCGGCCAACTTCTGAAGCTGGTTAGCTGGATCATCGCCCGACCCTGCGACGTTCTGAATGTACTGGCGTTGCTGTTCCTGCGCTTGCGCGATATCGGCCATGCGACGTCGTTGCATCGAACCGCCGCGAGCGATCAGGTAGATCAAGACACCTAGGAAAGGCACGATAATGATGAAGATCGTCCACAATGCCTTGGACCAACCGCCCATGTCATCGCTGCGAAAGATGTCGCCAAAGATGACGATAAGCAACCAGATCCAGATGAAGAACATGAAGAAGATCAACATCGTGAAGAAGAGGTTGAGTAGCGGGTAGTCGGTTTCCATGAAGAGCTCCGTAGTCGTCGCCCACCGAGGTGCGCCCAGTGGTGCGGGTCAGGTTGTGGCCGGCGGCGCCGACGCGAAGACAGCATAGCCCAGCCTGCCACTCGGCCCTACAACCAGGCAGACGCTGGCGTGGCTGCGACTCGGGGCCATGCCTCCAAGTGGGCGGGTCTAAATCGATTCATCACGGCGGTTGGTACCGAGACCGACTTTTTCCTGGCAGGGTCTTGCTTCAGAGTTCTCGACGGCCGATGGACAACACAAGCACCGAGGGGCACGAATGCACTTGCAGGGACGATCCGAACACCAGCATCGCGCACGTCCTGCGCTGGCTTTCTTGGCAGCGGTGGCGCTGCTGGGTGCCTTGATCATCCCGGTCTCCACTGCGCAGGCCCACGGCAGCATGCAGCAACCACCCTCACGCAGTTACACGTGCTACTTCCTCACCAAAGACGACCCCGCGTGTAAGGCGGTCTGGGACGCGAACCCGCAAGCGCTGTTTGACTGGATGGAAGTCAACATCGGCGATGCGGCTGGCAACCACCAGAGCCTGATTCCCGATGGCAAACTCTGCAGCGCCAACCGTGGCAAATATGCCGCCCTAGATCAGGCACGGGCAGACTGGCCGGCTACGGACCTGACCCCCGACACCGACGGCCAATACACCCTGACCTGGGAGTCTTGGGCCCCGCATGAGACCGAGTACCGCAAGGTCTATCTGACGAAAGAAGGCTTCGATCCCACGGAGCCGCTGGCTTGGGGTGACCTAGAGTTGGTGCACGACACTGGGCCCCGTAGGGCCGAACCCACTACGAGCATTCGCACCGAACTGCCAGAGCGGACCGGCAAACACATCATGTACGTGGTGTGGCAACGATCCGATTCGCCGGAGGCGTTCTACTCCTGCTCCGATGTGACGCTGGATGGGAATGGCCCGGTAAATCCGGCGCCAGAACCAACCCCGGAGCCGGTCGGGAATGCCGGAAATGCGGACCTCGCGATCTCGATCAGCAGTCGCTGGGACGGCGGATACTGCGCCGACATGACCGTCAGTTCCACGAGCCCCACGCTGGTGGACTGGTACGTGATGTTCGATCTGAAGGGCGAAATTACCCAGAGTTGGAACGCTGACATCAGCAACCACCATCACCACTTCCTGGCTGAGGGCCACGGGTGGAACAACTCAGTCGCTCAGGACCGCACGGCCAGCTTTGGCTTCTGCGGCACAGGCGCGGAACCAACCCTGCCAGCCACAACCCCCACACCCACACCCACACCCACACCCACACCCACACCCACACCCACACCCACACCCAGATCGG
>JAHZKU010000199.1 GCA_022600255.1 Actinomycetes bacterium
TCGACCTCATGGTGAACAACGCCGGAATCGCCATTGGTGGCCCCATCGCAGAGCTGGACATCGCGCATTGGGATCGGGCTATCGACGTCAACCTGCGCGGCGTCGTTAACGGCGTGCAGGCCGTCTTGCCGGCAATGTTGACGCGGGGTCGTGGTCACATCGTTAATGTGGCTTCTCTGGCCGGTCTGATCCCGTCACCAGGCATGGCGCCCTACAGCGCGACCAAGCATGCTGTCGTGGGGATGAGCTTGAGCATGCAACTTGATTTGGCGGACACGGGCGTCGATGTCACGGTTGTGTGTCCAGGCTTCACCGATACCCCGATCCTCGACAAGTTCAACCCGGCTGACCTACCGCCGGTGCCATCCGGTGGCAGTGCGCGGTCATTCGCGGAAAGTTTGCCCGGTGGCGTTTATGACGTTTCCGAACTTGCGGCAGACATCGTGCGGGGAATCGAGAAGAATATGGTGATGGTTGTCGCGCCCGCCACGGCGAAGGCTGCTTGGCGTTCTTACCGCACCTCGCCGGCTGGCTTCCAGAAACTCACCCAGAGTGCGGCTAAGAATCGCCGGAAATCTGGCGAATAGGAGTTCTTGATGGCCGAACCCTCCCGACTACTCGAGATTTCTACGCCGACAGGCACGGCGCGCGTTCACATGTTTGATGTCCCGCGCGGTGTTCCCCGCACCACGTTGGTGCTCGGCCATGGTGCCGGTGGCGGCGTGGAAGCCTGGGACCTGCAACTGCTCGCCAGCGAACTGCCGCCAATCGGGATCGATGTGGCACTCGTGGAGCAACCCTGGCACGTCGCAGGGCAGAAGGTCGCAGGGTCAAAAGCCAAGTTGGACTCGGCGTTTCGTGAGGTCGTGTCCGAACTGCGCAGGTCAGGGGAGGGACTGCGCCGTTTGGTGATCGGTGGGCGCAGTGCCGGGGCGCGAGTTGCGTGCAGAGTCGCCGCCGATGTGGGTGCGGCGGAAGTCTTGAACCTCGCGTTTCCAATGCACCGGCCAGGCCGCAGCTACCCCAACCGAGCGGCAGAAGTGGCGACAGCATCTCAGTTCTGTCCTGTCACCATTCTGCAAGGGGAACGGGACTCGTTTGGGTCGCCAGTGGAAGTGAGCCAGGCGGTGGCGGCCGAGCAGGGCTCGGCGCTGGTGGTTTCCGTTCCGTGGGCGGACCACAGCTTCAAGCTCCCCAAGAAAGCCCCACTCACCCGGATTGAAGCCGGGATTGTCCTGGTGGAGACGGCACGGTTCGCCTTATTGCACCGCACCGGGAATGAAGGGCTACTCATGCCGCGTTAAGCAGTGTGTGAGCGTGATCTGTCCAGTTCGACCCGCAACGGCCTCTTCCAAATTGGAGGTCGGGCCTGCCCGACGCCCTGCGGCAAAGTGGGAACGCGCCGGCGCGGATGCCGGAAGTCTAGTTAGCGTCCCTTCTGTCCCATCACGCAGGCCGTCTGCCTTAGTCTTAGAAGCAATGAACTCCTCATCTCCACCTAGTGACCAGTCGGTCTCGCCACCTGTGGTGGCTGATCAATCGGCTGAAACCGAGTCTGAGCGCAAGGCCCGATTCGAACGGGATGCGTTGCCTTTTCTGGATCAACTATTTGGTGCTGCCATGCGGATGACGCGGAATCCGGCAGACGCGGAGGATTTGGTCCAGGAGACCTTCGTGAAAGCGTATTCGGCGTTCCATCAGTACCGGGACGGCACCAACCTCAAGGCTTGGCTTTTCCGCATTCTCACAAACACCTACATCAACCACTATCGAAAACGGCAGCGGCAACCGCAGCAGTACAGCACCGGCGAGTTTGAAGACTGGCAAATGGCCAAGGCCGACATCAACCCGACCGAAGGCCTGCGCCCAGCTGATGTCGAGGCGCTGTCACGGCTAACGGATGCGGACGTAATCGACGCGATGGGAAACCTGCCAGAGGATTTTCGGCTTGCGGTGTATCTGGCCGATGTCGAAGGATTCCCGTACAAGGAGATCGCCGAAATCATGGATACCCCAGTGGGAACCGTGATGTCGCGGCTCCATCGAGGACGCAAACAGCTACGTCTCACACTGGGTGACTACGCGCGCGAGCGCGGGTTGATCCCAGTCGGAACCACGGAGGGGGAGTAATGAGTTGTGGCGCGGAGAGCGACGTGAATTGCTCAGAGGTACTGGACCAGGTCTATGAGTACCTGGATGGGGAAATGAACCAAGCCGACATCGATCGGGTGAAACAGCATCTGGACGATTGCTCACCTTGCTTGGACGAGGTTGGTCTAGCTGATGCCGTTAGGCAGTTGGTGGCAAAGTCTTGTGCCTGCAAGCCTGCCCCTGAACAGTTGAAGCAAGACATCCTGGCACGGTTAACGCAGGTGCGAGCGAACTAACGCCCCGCCAGTGGGGGGGGGAACTTCCCTCAGCAGTTGGGCTTCTTGCCGCCGTTTGCGGGACGATTCTTGCGGGCGCGACGTTTGCGGGCGCGTTTACTCATGGTGGCTCCTGATCGGTTGTTCGCCGTTCCAGGGTAGCCGACCGCATCACTTGGGCTGAACGGGCGCGGTCTCGACAGGCAACCTCGGGCAGAACCTGGCAGGTTAAAAACTGCCCATGTTTGCTATTCGAGCACTGGTGAGGAGTGTGGTCGCGTGTCCACTCGCGGCTCGGGCCCCGACGATGGTCGGCCGCCACTTTCCGTATTGCCTTTTCTGCGCGCCCTCGTGGAAGCGGAAGGCTCGGATTTGCACGTCAAGGTAGGTTCACCCCCTCGAATACGCGTTAATGGCCGGCTACGTAAGCTACAGGCCCCCGAGCTGCGGGCCAAGGACACCGAACACATGGTGCACGAGGTGCTGCGCTCGGATCTCGTGACGCAGTTTGAAGAGGCCAACGAGGCTGACTTCGCCTACGCCTTTGCCGATGTTGGCCGGTTTCGAGTTAACGCGTTCCGGCAGCGCGGCTCGGTGGGGCTGGTTTTTCGGGCCGTGTCCATTGGGGCCACTCCGCTGAGTGCCTTGGGCTTGCCAGAAGTGGTTGCACCGCTTTCCCTAGAGCCGCGCGGCTTGGTGCTAGTGACGGGTCCCACAGGCTCGGGCAAAACCACCACACTGGCGGCGATGGTGGACCACATCAACCAGAATCGCGAAGTTCATGTGGTCACCATTGAAGACCCCATCGAGATTGTGCATGAAGACAAGAACGCCATGATTAACCAGCGGGAAGTCCACGTGGACACCAGTAGTTTCGCGGCGGCCATGCGAGCGGCAATGCGCCAGGACCCGGATGTAATTCTGATCGGAGAAATGCGGGACATCGAGACGGTAAAAGCCGCGATTTCTGCAGCGGAAACGGGGCACTTCGTGATGTCCACCTTGCACACGGTCGACTCCGAAGAAACGGTCACGCGCATCATCGACTTTTTTCCGCCGCACGAGCAACGGCAGGTTCGACTCAGCTTGGCCGGCTCCTTGCGTGGCATCCTGTGCCAGCGGCTCATTCCGCAACTGGAGGGAGATAGCCGCGCCGTCGCGATGGAGGTCTGTATCAACACCGGTCGTGTTGCGGAAGCCATTGCCGACGCAGAGAAGACCTCCACGATTGCGCAGCTTGTCTCTGAGGGCGGCTACTACGGCATGCAGACATTCGATCAGCACCTCACCGAACTCTTCCGAAACGACGTGATCACGCTGGATGCCGCGTTGGCTTCCTCTTCGAATCCGCACGATTTTATTGTGGAGTTGCGGCGCCTGGGATTGGTCGACTGACATCCTTGCTGATCGCTCTGGTGGGCAGCGACTCTAGCCGGCAAGTCAGGGCGGGTTCGTCAGGGATGCTCACTGGGTAGGAACGTTGTTCTTGACTGTGTTGGCCGATGTCGCTTCTGGGCTCAAGCCCCGATCCCTGCGTGCGCGAGCGATGACGGTCAGGTAGTCGCGGTGGGCATCCACCCGGGTCCGGGTGATGTTGGCAGCATGCGAGCGGCGCAACAAACTAACGCAGCGAATGTGTTGCTCGCGAACTGCCCGATCGCGAGCAACACGCATCCAGTCAACAAACTCTCCGAGAACCAGATCTTCATCGAACGGACCAAGTGCTTCCATGACGGTGCGCGGGAACAGCATCGCACCTGCGAGCATCGCTGTCCCTTCCCCCACAGCCGAGTAGGAGTCGGCTGGATTAGGTGCGCCAGTGGCATCGAAGATCTGTTGCTGTCCTATCAGGAGCGCATCATTGGAGACAGCAGTTGCTACCAGTTGTTCAGTGCGGTGATGCGGCCACAGATCGTCGGAGTCCAAGAACCCCAGCCAAGGTCTGCTGCCAAGACTCACGCCGGTGTTTCGGGCCGCTCCGGCCCCGCGATTGCGGTTGTGGCGCATCACACTAACCCCTGGCAGTGACCAGGATTCCACCTGTTCCCAAACAGCGTCTGAACTCCCGTCGTCAACAACGATCACATGAACGTCGGCATTGTGTTGTTGCCTAGCCGATTGCACCGCTGAGTAGAGAAATGGATGCCGACGGTCGGTCGGAATCACCACATCCACGGGTGTCCTAGCGCTCATCAGTAGTTCCCCAATCTGGCGGCCGCGCGGATCGCTCTTGGCAGCACGTGAGCTTGCAGCCTTGCCAACGGGCTGACAGCATCTTTCGTGTGTCCGGGCCCGGATCTGGTGCGGAGATCAATCACGACGGGTTGCCTGTGATTGTGTGGCAGAAGGAGATTCAACGTGTGGCCGGGTAGGTAGTCTGCGGCACTGACGGCATGAGCCGCGAAGAGGGCTGACAGCGGTGTGGAGCGAATCTGAGCGCGAAAGGCGTCGGGGGAGAACCCCTGCGCGACAGAAAGTCGATCGAAGTCAACCGCCCAAGACCGTGCGACTGTGCGGCTTGGGCGATCACGTAGGAACGTGTCGAGCAGAATTGAGTAAGCCACGTCACTGGGTGAGAGAACCCGCAACCGGCGACCCTGCCAAATGGTCATCCTGGCGCCTTGGACCGAGTCTCTGACTCGCTTCAAGTCTGGATGCCGCCACTTGAGCACGACACCGCTACGCGAACGGAGTTCGGTTTGCCCTACGGGGGCCGCGCCTGAACCCCACTCCACTCGCCCCAAGATCCTGGCCTTGATCCCGGATGCGCCGCCGATCGGGTCGGCGACGAACAGTTCCACTGAGGCCAGACCTGGCCTGGTTAAGAAGGGGTAGTGCAGTGTTGCCGCCAAGTCGCTGCCCAACACCGCCACCACACCTTGGTTCGCCAGTTGGGCTTGAGCGGTCAAAGCAGCGTTGAGTTGTGAGCAGGCCAGTAGGAAGCTGCGCCGCCGTAGACCCATGATCCGGGCGCTGTCCGGGTCTGACAGCCCTAACGCCTCGACCCGGCTCCACGCCAATGGTAAGAGCGCGGCTTCCGGGCCGCTGACGTGATCAAAGTCGGGAAGTTCAGCTCGCCAATGACGCCAGGCTTCCGGGGCTGAATGCCGCGGACCGCCGTCAAGGGCGACCAACGTCAACCAGTGCATCCGGTGTTGCACCGTATCCGGGACGGCTGCGAGATACGGTTCCGAGTGCCCGCGACGGGAAGTGGGCTTAGGCATGGCTTGACGAATGATTCGGTCGGGCCGCGTCACAGATTTCGGCGAGGTCTGCAACGGTCCGATGTAGCTCACTGCGGCGGGCTAACTCGACGCAGGCCGTTTCGGATGCCATCTGTCCGATTCGGCGGAGAACCGACAGATGATCGTAGGCCAGGCCGCCGACCGTTGACGGCGCCACTTTGTTGCGCATCTCTGCAGCTTGTAGCGGCCGCCAGTGGGCGGTCGCAGGCAGGTTTGGGTTGAGTGCCACCATGCTGTCTACCTGGATCGTTGGGACCAGCATTCCATCGTGCGCTGAGGAAAGCAGATGAGCACGTTTCGTTCCGTGAATCCTCCACGTTACTACCTCGGCGCTCGCGGGCGGTGGTTCGTCCGCATTCAGTTTGGTCTTCACGGCCGCGTACACCGAATGGGCCGACCAACCTCGGTCGTGCGGAAAAGCGGCAATCGCGTCGTCGCCACAGGTATGCCAACCTCGGGCCAGACAGGCCATGGTTGTGGTCGACTTACCGTAGCCAGCCTCCCCCAGGATCACCGTTCCGCGGGGAGGGTCATCAGCCTGATCAGGTGGACTGACTGCCGCGCCATGCAGCAGCACCCCACCGGCGGCCAGGGTGGTCCAATGCACCAGAAAACGCAGTGGGCTGACCTGTTCATAACCGTCCGGTGGACCATTCCTCAGCAATACTGCAACGCCACTATCGGGATCCCAAGCAAGGACATGGCCGACTACGGAATCCCAGACGAGTCGGACGGGACTGTCCACCGTACTGCGAAGTTCCTGCCGGTGCCCGAGGTCCCCGGCGTGCAGAGCTAGCGGCCGAATCGATGCGGGCAGGTCCTCCCATGATCCCGAAACCAAATCAACATCAGTTGCAGTGCCTTCAGGTAGCGGGTTAGCCCACGCCCGATCGAAGTGCTGGAACCACTGCGGCCTCGTTGATCTGTGGCTTAGTGCCACGGGCCCCCAGGCTGCGCCACGGCATGCGACTGCCCGATCTGCCAGGGCGGCGTGCACGCGGCGGATCCACTGTGAAACCTCCGGCGCACACACGGAGCGGTCGGATCGGGTGGGGAGGATCAAGCGCCGGAGCCTTTGATGTTGGGCCAGCCAAGTTCTTCGTCTGCATCGTGAATTGGATCGGGCCCCAGCAGGTCTGCAAGGTCGGTGTATTGATGCACAGCCAGGTCAGCGGCCTCCCACACGGGGGAAGTCTCTGGAATGCGAACCGTCTGTGACGGCCTCAGGAGTTGCAGTTCTAAGAGTTTTGCAAGGTATGCCGTTAGGGCTGACTCACGGTCGCGATCTGTGTCGTTGCAGTTATCTCGGCTCTTGAGCAAGAGTCTGCCTGGTACGCCCTCGCCGAGTGCAGCCCAAACCGGCAAGGTCTGCGGCGGGAACACGTAGTACGTGCCACTGTCGAGGTGAATGGCCAACACTTCCCCTCCCACCTCGTCGCTGATGACAGACGGACTGTTGACTTCGAACGACTGATCAAGAATCGACACGATATCTCCCGGGTTAGGTTGCGACGGTCTGGTGGCTAGTGGCGACAGATTCGGCGACTCGGTAATCGCGCTGGCGTGAGGCGTGCATGAGCGCCCGGGCGACACCGTTGGTGTACGCCGACTCGGAGTAGGCCTCAGCCGCCGCGCGTTGAGCGCTATGGGCGCATTTGCGGGCAAGTGTTGGATCTTCGCGCAGACTCTGCACCGCAGCAGCCAAGCCTGCCGGATTTTCGGCGATGAGCAACCCGTCCTGCAGGCCGCGCCCATCGCGTACCAGCGCACCCTGCTGGCCTTCTGGAGTGGTAACAACCGGCAGCCCGAGGCCCATGGCGCCTACGATCTTGCGCCGCGATCCAGACCCGAACCGGAGCGGAGCCAGCAAGCACAGAGAATCGCTGTGCAGTTCGCGCAGCTGGCCTTCGGAAATCTGCCCGGTGAACTCTACATGGGCGGACCGCAGTCGTTGGATGTCTCCTCTTGGCCAGTCACCCACCACAGTGATCACTAGATCAGGCTGGTCCTGCACCAGCATCGGGGCAAGCTCACTGACTGTCCATTCGACGCAGTCCTTGTTGGGTGGATGTGCCGCACCGCCCACCATCAGTAGCCGGCGCTGGTTGCGAGGCTGCCTCGGCTCAGGTTCGGTTGACAGATCCGTGATGTCTGACTCTGCCAGCCAGTAGTAGGGGGATGCGACCCCTTTTGCAGCCCCGACTTTGTCCGAAACGATGTTGGCTTCCCTCAGCGTCGGGTAGACAGTGGCGTCGAATTCTCGCCAGCAACGCTCTTCGATCAGTTGCAGTGCCTTAATGCCGTGGGCGTGGTCTTGGCCTTCCACACGAGCCTGTGCTGCACGTCGCCGTTGCTGGATGTCATGGCCCCAATAAACCCGAGCTAGTTCTGGGTCCTGATTCAGCGCCGCCAGGCTCAGCATTCCCCAGGCTGGTCCATGGGCGATGAGGGTCGCGTAACTGCCCGCTCTGACGACGTCCACTAGGGCCTCGCGCCCGCCAGAAGAAAACTCGAAAACCCCGAGTTCAGCTAACGCGTCATAGAGGTGTTGGTGACTAGGGGCGGGTGGGTCCGTCGTGTGCAGCGCGACGTCGAAGCCTAACGTGATGAGGCCATTGAGCAGGTCCAGCCGAGAACGCAGACCGGCGCTCGCGGTCGGATCAGGGGGACCCCCATCAACCACGAGTACCGATCCCAAGTCGTGGTTCGGTGCGACAGACATGGGAAGAGACTATCCGGCGAACCAGCGCGCCGGCGGTTACAACACCAACCAGTCGACCCAGCACCTCAGCCGAAAATTAGTAGCCCAGTGTGGCAAGGGATGATCCGAACGCATCGGCGAAGTAGGTCGCTGTTTGGGAATCAAACTCAAGGACATGCTGCCCCGGTAGGCCGTTGCGCCGATGACCACCTACCGGGATGTTTCCGGAAAATATGGAGTTCTCGTAGGCTAGGTCGCACAAAGAATCCACTAGGTCGGGGCTGAAACCTAAGAACACGAACATTTCACGAAACGCCCCGAGCGATTCATCGGTGACCAAGTCTTCGTACCGGCTGCGCAGGATGCGCTCGTCGTGCCAGGGCACGCCACACATGCTTCGGATTGTTTCTCCGGCGCATTGATCGATCTCAAACTGAAATCGCTCCTGCATCGACGGCAGTGAGTTGATCTTGTCTTGGTAGCTAGTCGGATTGCTCCACGAGCGCCGCTTGACCCAAGCCTCCTCGCAGACCATGTGGTAGTACGCGCTGCTCACCACGACGTCGCGCGGGTCCCGCACGACAATCACAGCCCGGTCGGCGCTCCGGCCGCCCGCTAGCTGCTGTTGGATGATCTGCGAGTGGTCGTCAAAGGCTAGATCCCATCCTTGATTCGGTGGCCGCGCTCCTGCGGTCTGCCATAGCCGGATTTGGCCAGTGTTGTGGGCCTGTTTCAGGATGCGGCTCATTAGGACGGTCCCTGTCTTGTGAAACGTGCCCACGTATCGGCCAGGGCCAACGGGCCAGCGGTTCTGCACGAGAGTGCTTCTGCGGGGTAGCAAGGTCCGCCCTCGGGTCGCCCAGCTCAGTTGGCGCACGACTCCTCCACTTACGCATCGAACTGTGTAGCAGTCAACAGGAGCTAAGCGGCACAGGTGCCGGTAAGCTCCAACCGTGCTCGTGTCGTTCCTTCGAAACGTGACCCAGGTTTGCCGACCAGATCGGGGCTAACCTAGCAGGACTCGGCCGCATCCGGCGCAGTTTGGTCAGCGTCCTCCATGGGACACGGCGTTGCCTTCCTGCCACGGGCATTGGTAGGCCCTAGCATGGCCAAGATGCGACAGCTCAAGCGTGCGATCACCGCTCTGGCCGCGCGCCGCGGATATCGCATCACGCGGATACCTGATGACCCTTGGGAGCTCTATCCGGAGGCTTCGCAGCGGCATCGTGACGTGATCGCCGCAGTGCTGCCCTACACCATGACCCCGCCCACGCGAGTCTGGAACCTCCTCAACGCTGTTGATTACGTGATTGACCAGGACATCCCAGGGGCCATGGTCGAATGTGGCGTTTGGCGGGGTGGAAGTGTCATGGCCATGGCCTTGGAACTGTTGGAACGTGGCGCAGCTGATCGAGAATTGTGGCTGTACGACACCTTCGCAGGCATGACCGAGCCAACGAGCGCGGACGTTATCGCCGCCACTGGGCGCACTGCCGTTGAACGTTTGCGGGAGACCCCGTTCTCCGAGGGACTCAATATTTGGGCTTACGCCTCCCGGGCTGACGTTGCGGCGAATCTCGAACGAACCGGTTACCCGGCACATCTCCTACGATTTGTTCAGGGCGACGTCGCCATGTCCCTGCGCCAGATTGTTCCAGA
>JAHZKU010000200.1 GCA_022600255.1 Actinomycetes bacterium
CCATGAAGTTTCTGTTCGCACTCCTAGTTGTCGGCGCATTAGCGTTCGGCGGTGCCGTTGCGCTCGGAGTTGTGCCATTGCCGGCAGCATTGGAACAGGTGAAGGACGAAGCAATAGGAGCGTCCGACTCAGCCGCCCAGGGTGCGGGCAGCCCCGATACCAAGAACTACATCGCCGCAGTCAACATTAGCTACGAAAACGGCGTCGAGCGGTACCACGTGCGACCCAGTAAATCCGGCCGGGCTGCTGTAGGAGATGAGTTAGACACCGCCTGGCGCCAGGCGGTGGCGATGGGGGTGGCGGACCGCGCCAACCTGGAAGATCAGTTTCGTTGCCACCCTCTGTCCGTCATCGCCCGGGCCAAATCCAGTTGGGATCTGGAAACGTGGCGACCAAACGTCGGGTTGAGCCGCACTATGCTGGCCGGCTGCAACCCGCAATAGCAGGCCTTGGCTGCTAGCGAAATCGGGGTAAGAACGGGCCGACGCACTAGCGGGTTCCGCACGAAGCGAGGGACGATCAAACTACTGCCATCAGGAAGGTGACCGAATTGAGTAGCACCAGCACGACTACCCGCAGGGGCGTTCTAGCCGTGATCGCGGTCTCTGTGGTGCTGATTGCAGCCGCCCTGATCTTCCGGCAACTGCAAGCCAGCGATTCACCGGCGATCGCCGAGACTCCGGCTGAGCAGATCGTTCGACCCACCCAAACCCTCCTCATCCCCGGTTACGGGGGTGGGAAGACGCAACTCCAGAATCTCAAAGGCCAGTTGTCGGCGGCTGGGATCTCCTCCGAAATTGTCGATGTGGACGACGGACAGGGGGACCTTAACGACTACGCGGCTAAGACCAACGCGACCGCCGCAGATTGGCGGGCGCAGGGTTACGACGTGAATGTGGTGGGCTACTCCAACGGTGGGGTGATCGCGCGGATTGCCGCCAGTGAGCAGCCCGACAACTTCGCCAAAGTGGTGACTATGGCTAGCCCGCACAACGGCACTGTCTGGGCGGACCTAGGCAATGCCATCGGCCAGTGCCCCCAAGCCTGCCAACAGGTCAGACCTGACTCCGAACTGCTGGCTGACCTCCCAGATATTGCCGATGAGAACTGGCTTAGCATCTACAGCACCTCCGATGAGGTGATTAACCCGGCGGAATCAAGTGTGATCCCTGGCGCCACCGTTCAAGTGATTCAGGACCTGTGCCAGGACAAAGATCTACGCCACGGCGATGTGCCCACCGATCCACAGACACGGGCGCTGGTGATCGCTTTCTTGCAAGGGAACGCTCTCCCCGCCAGCTGTGTCGCGGGCGCCTAACCGTGACGCGGTGGGGGCGATACGCACCCACCGCTAGTTCGGCAAGAGGCGGTCCAACGCATTCGCAATGGTGAGGCTGCCGGCCGTTGATTCCAGGATGCGGTGCTTCAAGTCGGGCCTGTCTAAGAGGCCGACCAACTCGCTGGCCACGTCGGCGCGAGATATCTGGCCGCGAGGAACATTCCGAGCGATCTGGACAGCATCGGCTTCCGATTCGTTGGTCAATTGCCCTGGCCGCAAGATGACCCAGTCCAAGGACGTCCGCATGAGGTCCTGTTCGGCCGCCGCCTTGGCGCGGGCATAAACCGAGTAGATCGCGTCGTCGGTTGGCAGGTGATCAAGACCAATCGCACTCACCTGTAGAAAGCGTTGCACCCCAGCAGCAACTGCTGCTTCTGCGCACTTGGTCGCGGCCTCACGGTCCACTGTCTGTTTGCGCGGCGCCCCACTATTGGGCCCCGCCCCGGCGGCGAACACGACCGCATCACTGTTGCGCAGAATCTCAGCGATGTCAGCGACTGAGGCTGCTTCCAGATCAAGCAGAATGGGCGCCACCCCGATGAGTTGCAGGTCGTCCACCTGACCAGGGTTGCGGATGATCCCTAGGACTTCATCACCTCGATCAACCAGTTTCTGGCCCAGTAGTAGGGCGATCTGACCATGGCCACCGGCAATAACGACTCTCATCGGCCTCATCATGTCAGGGCCACCACCGCTGCGTCTATGCATCGCGGGTGGCTGCGACGGCACCACGTACGATCTTGGCTCTTTCAGCAACAAATTGGGGCTGCTCCCAGCGACAAGCGTGGGCGCGAACGGCTAGGCTGCCTCATCGTGGAACAGTCATCTCTTGCGAGCGTGGTCTTTGATATGGACGGCGTGCTCATCGACTCCGAACAAATTTGGGACAACACCCGGCGCCGGTATGCCGCAGGGCACGGCGGAATGTGGACCCCAAGCGCAACGCGCGCCATGCAGGGCATGAACTCGCGGGAGTGGGCGACCTATCTGGCCGATAGCGTTGGCGTGGCTGGCACGCCGGAGGACATCAACGCAGGTGTGTTGGCCGAGTTGCTCGACACGTATCGCCGCTCCATCCCATTCCTGCCTGGCGCTCGCGACGCCGTGGTACGGATGGCCGCAATCGCTCCCCTTGGGCTGGCGTCTTCCTCAAACAGAGAGATTATTGACTTAGTGCTTCAGCTTTCTGGGTTGGACAGCTATTTTCAGGTCACCGTCTCAGCGGAGGAAGTGCCAAAGGGTAAGCCGGCGCCAGACGTGTACCGCGCGACCTGCGAAGAGCTCGGGGCCAACCCGCTCACCTCCATCGCGATCGAAGACTCCGAGAATGGGTTACGTTCGGCTCATGCCGCCGGGCTGCGGGTGGTGGCGATCCCGAACCAGGATTTTCCGCCCAATCCAACCGTGCTGCAATCGACCGCTACGGTTGTGCTCGATGACATCAGCCAGCTGCAACCAGATGTCGTGCGTTCGTTGATGCAGCACAATCCAGCGGAGTCAGCTACCCGTTCGGCCTAAGCATTACGCTTCGGGGCTCTCCGGATCATCTGCCGGATCATGCCCTCGGACCGAACCGGCGTGGGCGGTCATCTCTGGATTGCGACGTACCGCGATCACACTGGCCACCGTGGTCACCGCCAGCACCACCACGATGAAACCAAGCGAGAACGCCGTGGAGACCTCTGGGACGCTCGGCCAGATGCCGTGAGCCCAATGCAGGATCAGCTTCACCCCGATAAACACCAGAATCAAGGCCAAGCCGGTGGAAAGGTACACCAGTCGATCCAGCAGGCCCTTCACCAAGAAGAACAACGCCCGGAGTCCCAGTAGGGCGAAGGCATTGGCCACAAATACGATGTAGGGCTCAGAGGTGACCCCGAACACCGCCGGTATGGAATCAAGCGCGAACAGCAGGTCAGTTGTGCCGATCGCGATCAGTGCGATGAAGAGCGGAGTGGCGACAACCTTGCCTTTGATCCGAACGAAGAAGTTGCCCTCGTGATAGTCGTCACTGGTCGTCAGGACCTTCTTGGCGCCCTTGACCAGTAGATTGTCGCTGACGTCTGGATCTTCGTCCCGGTGGCGGTACAAGGCAATGCCGGTATACACCAGCAGTAGGCCGAAGAGCAGGAACATGAAGGCGAAGTAGGCCAGTAGCGCGGCCCCAACCGCAATGAAGATCGCACGCAATACCAGAGCGATAGCGATACCCAAGATCAACAGTTTCTGCTGATACTTGGGAGGCACCGCAAAGGCGCTCATAATGATGACGAAGACGAATAGATTGTCAACGCTGAGCGTCTTCTCAACGATGTAGCCCGCGTAGAACTGGGTTCCAAACTCAGAACCAGCCCAGACC
>JAHZKU010000015.1 GCA_022600255.1 Actinomycetes bacterium
CCCAGTCGACCGGGCCTGGCGCCACGTGCGGGTCTGACCCGGCCAATCCCCGCACAACGAGCGGTCGAGTCCATCCGGAGTCGTTGGACTCGAACCTGACCTTCCTCGCGCTACCCAGCCGACCGTCATTGCCGGCCCCCTTCCCTTTCTCACACTTCTAGTTAGTCCCATCACCGGTCCGCCGAACCTGCCCCATGGCCCAGTCCGCCCGAGCTAGCCCCTGAACCGTTCGACCGGTGCTGTTCACACTGCCCGGACCAGCCCCAAAGCACCGATTCAACCGGTGAAACGTTCGATGGGGCCCGAGGCAGTCTGCGCCACGCCCCAGCGAATCCCGGGCAACACGGCAGGCGCTTGACCCGCCACGGTGAGGGTGACGGATTGTCCCGATATCGATCTGGTGATGCGACGACTCTGCAGGGCGCCTTGTCCGGCACCATCCAAGAAGTCCTGCGCCGCGCGTACGGCGCGACTGGGTGCGGCCCCATAGGAGGTCGCGGCACGCACGCCTTCCTGAGCAGCCGCCAACGCGACGTTGCGCGCGTGAAAGAACAGCGCGGCTTGAATGATCGCAATGATCAACACAAGCACGACGGGGAAGACCACCACCAGTTCCAACGTGCCGGCACCGCGGTCACGTGGCCCAGTAGCGCCAGATCGCCGCAACCGGCGCACATTGAACGACCGAGCACGTCGGCGCTGTTCAGGCTCGAGGTCCCGCACTCTCGCCATTTCTGGCCGGACAGCTAAAGCTACGACCATTGGCCGCGCGCCCGGGTCGAGATAATCAGAGGTCAGCGAGCGGCCTAGCCGCGATTGCCTCTGCAAGCCGAACGCTCTCTGACTGCCGGGTGGCTGGTGACTTCTGGTTCCTCGTGGGAGCTGACTTCTCGAACCGGATGTGCAATGCCGGTCAGCGTTCGCGGCTTTCCGTTCGTAGCCTTGGTCGCTCATCGCGTGCCGCTAGCTGATCTGTTGCGTGCGGTTGGTGATTGCCGTACCAACGATGGCGACGGCGGCCGTCGCGGCCCCTAATACGAACAGGGTGATCAACACCCATTCCAAGGTGCCAAAGCCCGCCTCCGGTTCCGCACGAGCGGTTACACGCTGCACGGCGGCCTCCTTCAGCGCGGCAATCCAGACCATCACTGTGGCGATTACGATCATTGTTGATTTCCCTTCGTTGTGACTTGAACTCAAGTCGTTGTGTGTTCGTGGTCGGTGTGAGAGTCAGTCTTGGGTGCCGGCACGGGCGGAGTGGCTTACCCAGCGGCGATCTGCATGACCGCTGGGATCCCCAGCAGAGCGATGAAGACCATCGCAAGACTGGTGACTGGGATGATCATTCGTTCGTTGTCGGCATTCGCGCGCGCCTGCTCGTCAGTAAGGATCTGGTTGCGTAAGCTCTGCGAGCGCGCCCGCAGTGTCGTGTAGACACCGGCTGATTCCTCTCCCCCGATCCGCATAATGTCGGCGACATCACTCAAGGCTGGGGTGTTCAGATCATCTGCGAGTTGGCTCAGCGCCTCCCAGGCGGGGGTGTGCGACCAACGTGCCTGCGCCAGAGCTTCCTGCAGTCGGCGGAACACCCAGTTGTCCCCGCCCGCTGCGGCCGATTCCAGTGCCTGGGCCGCTCCGGACCCACCTTTGCGCTCCAGCGCAACTAGGTCCAAGTAGGCGCCGATGTCCCGGGTGAACTCGGCGCGGGCGGCCTTTGCCTTCGCCCGCACCTCCGCGTCCGGAACCATGCTGAGCACGACAGCCAATCCGATCCCCGCACCCGCGGGGATCACCAGCGGCAGCGTCACGCCGATCAAGCCCAAGATGCTGGTCAGGACGATCGGAAACAGCAGTCCGATCACGGCGTAGAGGGCCTTTTCGCCAAGGAAGCGAGCCGGTGCGATTCCCAGAAGATTCAACTCTTTGCTCGGGACTTGGATGCGCTCGGTGACAATTGGCCGAGTGGCTAACCAGGAACCCAAGCGATCCTTGAGTTCGGGGGTCTTGTCAACCGACCCCGATGGCGGCGCAACGTTCGCTGGATACAGGCGCGCCATCGCACTTTTGAGATGAGGAGGTGCTGGCCGAACTTGACTGAGCAGGATGACCACACCTGCCATCAGCACGGCCCCTAGGATCACGGCGGCAATCATGCGGCACCGGTCAGGAAGCGTGGGATCGGTGCGCCCTCAGCGATCTGGCGCATCCACAACAATGCGCCGATGTAGCCGGCGACCAGGAGAGCCAAGACAAGTTGTCCAGTAGGCGAGGCGTACGGCGCTAGGTACTCGCCGTTGAACAGGAACAGCACCGCTAGCGCGGCCAGGGTCAAGATCGTCACCCACTTGGCAGTCGCACGGGGTTTGGCCCGGTCCGCCTCGATCTGCCGTCTGGCTCGCACGTCATCGCTTACCGATTCGGCTAGAGACTCCAAGATGTCACGCAGACCTGGTCCCCGACGCTCCGCGCTGCTGATAAGTGCGGCACAAATGAGATCACCGGTGGGATCAGCGAGATCATCGGCAAACTGACGCATCGCGTCCTGCGAAGACCAGCGTGACCTGAGTCGGTTGACCAAGGCGTCGACCTCACCGGAGATCGCCGCCGGAACGCTGCGCTGCGTGCGAATGATGGCTTGCTCAAGTCCAATACCGACGGCGAGCACTCCGGCTAGCACCCTGGTCCATTCCTCCAAGCCTTCCAGCTTTGCGATGGCCGCTCTACTACGCGGCGGGGTGATTAACCGCGGTGCCCCTAGGACGGCAATGGGGACCACGGCCAGCATCACAATCCACCCGGAAAACAAGTACGCCGCAATCCCTAGCGGAAGACCGATCGCGGCGAGAACGCGGTCCCTGGGTGAGATGGATTCTGAGCGTTCCCGGATTCGGCGCATCCTTCGTGCTGCGGGCGAAAGCGGTCGAGGGACTTGACCAGCCAGGCCTCGGATCAGCAGCAAGACCCCGACACCGATGGTGATCGTGGCCAGGGCGGCCAACCATGCACCTGCACTCATGAGGCGGTCCGGAAGGCGATGGGATCAGGGCCTGCGTAACTGCCGGCGGCACTCAGATCGCGTAGCAGTTTTGGTGGTAGCGGATGGATCGGCACCGCAACCAGGGACTCGTCTTTGACGGAGAACAGTTCCGAGGTCGCGGCTACACCCGCTTCACCTTCTTCAACAGCCAGGACCTCCGCAACGTACCTGCGTCGTGTCCGATGTCGGCCCGGCGTATTGCCTTGGTCTGTTACCGATCCGGTGTGCCCGGGAATCACCTTGACTCCGATTTGCACTATCAGATCTACGTGTGCGGCGACCTGGCGACGTGCGAACTCAACAGTGATGTGAGGCCCCGCCTCCATCATCAGTGTCACCATTCGTTCGATGGCAGCCCGGGCGCTGGCCGCATGCACAGTCCACATGGCTCCTTGGATCCCACTGATGACTTTCATCAACGCTGCGGCTTCCCGGCCGCGCACCTCGCCAAGGATCAGTCGGTCCAGGTTGTGGCGCCACACCGACTCGGTGAGCTCATCCAGCGTCACTTCTCCGGCTCGCCTTCCATCTGCAGCGATCTCCCCCGTTCCTGGTCGTGATTCCCAGGCGCGAATGCGTTGATGCTGATCGGCCAGTTCGTGTAGATGCAGTTCGTATTCGGACTCGATAGTCCCCACGTTCTCCCAGGGATCCATCGCGGCACAGCAGGCGCGCAGAAGTGTGGTTTTGCCGCCGCCTTGTGGGCCAGCGATCATGATTGTTTTCTGGGCGGTTACGGCGGCCCGTAACAACTCAGCCACGTCTGGGCTTAGCATCGAGCGGCCGACCAAGTCCGACAGACTCACGCGTCGCAAACGGTGGCGGCGGATGGTTACTACCGGCCTGGGCGAAATACTCATGGACGCGGCTAGCCGCGACCCTCCTGGTAACCGCATGTGCAACTGCGGGCTGGCGGTGGAGAATTCGCGGGCATTCCCACTCGACCCATTCGCGGCTAGGTAGTTCAGGTCTTCCACGAGGTCCGCATCAGACTCCGCGACGGGCTCGGATCGGGTGAGCCGGCCATCGGCGTATTCTAGGACCACGTTGTCGGCACCAAAAATCTCTATATTCTCAATATCCGGGTTGTCGACCAGCGGCTGAAGCCGCCCCATGCCGAATACCGAGTCCTCGACCGCGCGCTCTAGAGCCTGCTGATCTTGACTCGAGACACTAACCCCCGCTGTCGCGAGTTGGGCATCGACATGATCCTGCACGAGTTCACGAATGATCTTGCGGCCCAGTTCATCGTCGTCCTGGTTCCCCAGCGCCCCTTGATCCTGCAACTGGCCTGAGCGACGTCGCGCTACCTCTAGTCGCAACTCTCGCACCAGACCCCAGTCGATTCGCCGACGGTGCGCCCCGGCGGGGTCCGGTTCGTTTGAGTCCTGCGAAGAAGACGCTGAACCTGGCGTGCGGGTAGCAAAACGCCGCCTAGCCGGCGGGGATTCTTGCGGCAATCCGGGTGTCACAGCGGGTGGTTCACTGCCTGTGGTCGTATCCCGCCCGGCAAAGATCGGCAACGAGCCCAGGGCTGGCCGTGGTTCAGACATGCGACACCTGCGCAGGCGACTCGTACAGGTTGAGGTTGCGCCCCAACTCGGCAAGGGCAACCAGCAGCGCAGACCGCTCGAAGCCGCGTGGCGGTTGTTTTCCTGCACGGATTGTCTCGGCGTGATCGGGGCTGAACGGGACGGCCGCAACCAGCGGGACATCCAGAACGTCAACCACGCCGGCCGGGGCGTAGGGTGGCTGGCCGCCAACCACCACCGCGCCGACCCTGCTGCCGGGCGCATCACGCAGGCATGCCTGGACGGCCGGAACCGTACGAGCGGCGGCAGCGACAGACGGAAGGTCGTTGCGCAGCACGTGCAGTACGTGATCACTTGCCGCCAGCAGCGGCTCTGGGAAAGCACTTTGCCCGTAACGACCTGCGTCAATCATCACATCAGTGCCCGCAGCACTAACTGACTGCAGCAGGGGGATGAGGTCCGACCAGAGCGCCTTGGTACCCCGCTGGACTTGTTGGTGGCTGGTGAATCCGGGCACCAGGTGGGCGTTGATTCCGGGGAGGCGGATAGCGCTGAGCTCCAGTGCGACCGCCAACGTGTTGTCTCGTTGGCCAGCGAGGAGTCCCAGCAGCCCCCGGTCGTGCGGGATTTCGCCGCGGCAATACCCGGCCAGGACCGGGGAACCCACCGAGGCCTCCAACAGCAGGATCGGCCGCGGCCATTGCAGGGCCAGTCCCAGGATGCAGGTGGTCGCACCGGGCGCCCCCGAGGCCGTCAAGAAGGAAAGAATCATGATGTGGCCGAACTGTCCAGCACAACCGCGACGCGCCCGGTGGCGGCCCGCGCTGCTAGTCGCGCAGAGCTTTCTTCGGGCACTGCGACGTCAACGATCGTGTAGCCCGACTCCGGATCTAGGTTGATGGCCATGACCTGCGCCGACTGGTCTCTCGGGTCAGCAACGGGAGGTTCGTCTCCTTCGCGCGGGGTGTCCACGATGCGAACTCGGTCGCCGGGGTTAGGGCCCTCTACAGGCAGTCTGGTCGCGGGAACGGCGATACCGACGATCGATTGACCAGGGCCGGGCACCAACGCGGCTGTCGCCGCGTCTACGGTTAGCAACGTGCCTGAGGGCAGATCGTAGGCGGCTCGCTGGCCCACCATTTCGTCGATTCGAGCCGCCGATACCGGCCGGAGCGCTGGGTCCAGTGGCACGTTGGCGACCGTGACGTCCTCGGAGAGGATAAGGGCTCCCCTGCTCACGGTCTGCGCCATGGCGACCACCGGCACGCTGCTTGTCATGGAGGTGAATACCCACGCAGCACCAAGACCGCCTAAGGCGATGGTGACAATCCCAAGACCGATCACGCGTGGGTTGCGTTGGCTCCTGATGCGAACTGGCGCGGTAGTGTCCGTCTCCGACGTCACCGCCTGCCTTTGGCTACTCCTCATGCCCAATCCCCCGGTGCGGCGGTATCCTCATCCACCTCGAGAACTAGCCAACAATCGCCACCGTGACCAAGCCTTGCTACAGGCATCATCCGATCCCCCATTCATATCCCGGCAGCCCGTCGAAACGATCGTGACTAGGCTGCGGCGCCGACTTCGAGCGCTTTTCCTGCTTAAGCCAAGAGGGGCCCGAAATCCAAAGATTGACGGCCCAATGTGAACCTTCCCACTGGTAGGTTCGACTTGTGTGACATACCGTGTGTGCGCCCTCCATATGCGTGAGCGTTCGACAGCACCCGATCTAGGTGAGCCTGCGCGACCATAAACTCCGAGTTCAGCGATCCCGCTATCGGTTCCTGGGTCCCCAACGCACGAAGTGCTGCGGCAATACGCTGCCGGCCGGCTTCCCAGTCCTGCTCGCCGCGATGCCAAAGATCAAACTCGTCGAAGATCTGCCAGAAGGCATCCAGTCTTTCCCGAGTCTGGTTGTCTGAGGTCAGCGAAGAAAGCTCGTTCTTGATTGCGAGTCGGAGCCGAACTGGGGGGCGCGCCAGAGCCGCCACGTCCTTTGCCGACGTTGCGGACCGAAGCGCGATGAAGACCTGGTGTGCCTCGGCGGCGGCCCTGTCAGCCAGCGCCTCTTCTGGGGCCGTCGCCACCATGGGCCCCAACCAGGTCCACCAGAGAACAGCAAGTGCGACTCCGCCAGCGGTCCCGAGTCCAAGCCCCCACTTGACCTTCGATCGCCAATTCCTGCTGCTGACCGGATCGGGCGGTAACCCGGTGGCACCCGCAACTCGGCGCAACAGACTCTGACAATCCGGACAGTGCAGATCGCGATGAGTGCATCGGGTGCCGCATTGGCAGCAAACGCGACTGGCGTGGGTAGGGGTCTGAGAGGGGGTGGGATGCTGCATCGAGTACCGCTCCTGATCAAGTGATTGCCGCGAGCGTAGGCCGAGTCGTGAAACCAAGGGATGGGTCGTGCGACCCCTTCTTCCAAAACGCCGTTCGTCCTACGTTGGCGATACCCAAGCTCATCTATTGGAGGACACCATGATCTGGGGGACTGATCCGATTGCGCTACAACTACTGGCCACACGGATTCGTGCTGGGTCACAACTGCTGCAGGACTTGACTGACCAAATGACGCGCACCGTTCACGTCTCCCAGTGGGCTGGGCATGATGCCACGGGTTTCGCGACCGCTTGGTGGCAGGTGCTGCGCCCTAGTCTTACAATCGCGGCTCAGGATTTGGGCCGCTTTGCGCAAGCGGTGGCCGAACAGGCAACCCAACAAGTGCAGGCAAGCACAGCTGTGGAAATGGCAGGATCAGCAGCGCTTTCTGAGTCTGATCTGACGCGACTGCGACAAATGCTCGAAGAACCGGCCAGTTTGAGCCGCGACGAGCAACTAACCGCTATCTCGAATCGGATTTCGCCGCTAGCCTTGCTGGCGCTTGCCAACGGAAATCCGACGGCGATCGGCCAGCTCCCCGGCATCGATGTACGCATTCGCGACTACGCGAATCGCCTCGCGATCAAGGAGTATCTTGTAGGTCAGCGGGACTACGAGGCCGGCCCTGAGCATCACCGCCGGATCGCTCTCCTAGACGAGATTCTCACTGCGACGCCCAGGGATATCTACGTTCTTTCTTTCGATCCTGCAGGCGACGGAAAGATTGCTGTCTCACTAGGTGATCCGCAGTCGGCAAAGAATGTGGCAGTCCTGGTTCCGGGCATCGGGACCGAACTGCACAGCTTCGGCGAGGTAATCGCCGATGCTCGGCGCGTGCGCGGAGAATCACCAGATGTCGCCACTGTTGCTTGGCTGGGTTATGACCCACCGGGGGGAACGGGTGACCTGTCACGATGGCACGACCTACCTAGCGCCATGAGGGAGGACCGCGCCGTGAACGGGGCTGCCGGGTTGCAGCACTTCATGTCCGGCATGGTGTGGCGCCCAGACCAGCACGTCAGTGTCTTGGGCCATAGCTACGGTTCTGTGGTGGTGATGCACGCGGCGGCAGGGAGTGGCCTACCGATGGCGGACAAGGTCGTGACGCTGGGCAGCCCGGGATCGGCCTCATTCAATAGCGTCGGCGACCTGGCGTTGGACAAAGACCAAACCTTTTACACGCTGGCAGCCGACGGCGACATTGTCTCTGGAGCTTACGGTGATCTTATCCCCGGTTTGGCCGGTGGCTGGGGTCCCTCAACTGTAGGACCGTGGCCACCAGACATCGGTACCTCTAGGATGCCCTCTGACCCCGGATTCGGTGGCATCCGTGTTGAAACCGATGCCTGGGCGAGTGCCACGAGCGACTCCGAGGGCCACTCGCAGTACTACGCTGCGGGTTCGGGAGGTCTCCTCAGTGTGCAGGCAATCGTAGCGGGCACTGTACCCCCAGAGCGTAGTTTCCAGCTCTCCGACCTACCCGCGTATGAGCGAGGATTGACCGGTGAAGTTCAAGAACACATCACGCAGTGGCAGGAACAGCGATGAAACGTTGTCC
>JAHZKU010000201.1 GCA_022600255.1 Actinomycetes bacterium
ACATGCTCGGGGATTTCAACGTGCTGATGGACCTTAAGTCGCTGTTCCCAACCATGGCCTTGCCGGCAAACTATGCGGTGACGGGCCCCATCCTGTTTGCAGCCCCCGCAACGGAGGTGCTGCCGCTGCACCCGGCGCAAACAGTGGTGTACGCGAGCTTGGGGAGTACGGCGACGGAACATCTGACCAAGGCGCTGTTCGACGGGTTGGCCGGGGAATCGGTGCAAGTTGTCCTCACCACCGGCGGGCAACCTCTTCCCGCCCCGGCGCCAGCGAACTTCCTAGTGCTGGACTTCATTCATCCCGCCGAACTCCTGCAACACCGCGCTGTCATGACAATCTGCCACGGTGGGAATGGGACTGTCTATCAATCCCTCCGCTACGGAGTTCCGGTGCTGTCGATCACCACTCATATTGACCAACAGTGGACCGCCGAGGCTGTCGCTGCGGCGGGGGCAGGGTGGCGTTTGTCTGATCGGACCGCCACCGGTGACCAGATTCGGGACTGTCTGCATCGAGGTCTCGCTGAGCCCCAGTGGCGGCGGACAGCGCAACAAATCGGTGACGAACTCGCTGTCACCGATGGAGCTGAAAACGCAGCGCAAACAATCCAGCAGTTCACGGAGCAACACGCCATGCAGTTGGCATGATGGTCCCGTCGGGGGGCTGGACCCACCAGCCGCGCAGGGGTTGTCCGGTGGCCCTTCCGGCAGTGGGATAGCGACCAACTGGTCTGGCGTTGCGGGATGGGCCACAGCTGGCTCTGGTAGCCGATCACTTGAGGTGGCAAGGCTGTCGTGGCCGGTCACCTGGCACAAGTAGAACGGGTCGCGGTCTCGTTCTTGGCCTCAAGAAGCGAGACTCCCGAACCCAATATGTGGGCCCAGGAGTCTCGGGTGTCTTGCGACGCTTCAGGTGGTGGAGGTGGCGGGAATCGAACCCGCGTCCAATGGTGCAGATTGGGCACTTCTCCGGGTGCAGTCGAGTTCGTGTGCACTCAGCCTCTGTGTATTGTTCGACCCAACACAGAACACGGCCATAGTTACTGTTTGATTTTCCTTAGTTGCGCGTAACCCGCAACCAAGGTGAGTTTCCTAACGTCGCCCGAACGGTGCGGAAACAATTCCCGCCGGACGCCTTACCTGTCGCTACTTACGCAGCGAGAGCAAAGGATGCGCGATTTTTTTGTTCGGCATCTATAGTTTTCCACGCATGGTTTACGAGATCACCGTGAATCCTCGACCCGCTTCTACCCTTTCGACAGCCGTTGTCGAAACCTGTCACCCCCTGTGTAGTTATGCACTCTAGGTTAGCGCGAATCGGGTTGTGGTCTCAATAGGTCCTCACGGTTCCTGCCCGCGATGCCGACCCGTCGGGTCTGATGAGGAGCACCCTGCCCGACGATGGGTCTCGACCTAGGACTAACCGGCCAGCACGGCGACTGCCGTGGGATACTCCGGCATGGGTGAAAAAGGTGCCAAAGAAACGCAGGACGCGGCCGAAATAGCAGAAGTGCTAGTGGCTGAGTTCGGGTCGTTAGGCCCAGTTGAGGCCAAAAAGATGTTTGGCGGTTTCGGGATCTTCTCTGATGCAGTGATGTTCGCGCTCGTGGACAGCCAAGGAACGGCGTACTTGCGAGCAGACCCGCAGGCCACGGTGGCCTTCACAGATGAGGGTTCGGCGAAGCACGGGCGGATGCCCTACTGGCAAATCCCGGGTCGGGTCTTGGCAGATCCGGAACTGCTCGCGGGTTGGGGGCGCACCGCACTCCTCGTGGCGCAGGCCGCGAAGAAGTAGCCCTGGGTCAAGCTGGGGTTAGGCAGCGGCGGCAGGTTCGTCACTGGTTGCTTCGGCCGCTTCAACTTTCTCCAACTTGAAGCCCGCCAGGAATCCGATGAACGAGAAGAACGCCGCAAGAATTATCGCCCACCGGACCCCATTGGCCATGTCTGACTTGGTCTCCTGGATCACTTGGTCGTAGGTCTGAATCTGACGGGCCTGCTCTACTGTGTCACCGCTGTCGGTGGTCGGGGGGCTGATCTGCACAGAGAACTCGTAGAGTTGCGTGATGTCCTGCCGCTCCTGAGCAGTGAGCGCTGATTCATCCACAGATGCCATCTGAGCGGCCACGGAACCCAGCAGAACGGTCGTCAACAGCGCGCCGCCGATGGCGCCAGCCAAGAGCCGGGCTGCGGTCTGGGTGCCACCTGCTACACCCGACAACTCCTCAGGCACGTCGCTCATCAGCATCGATACCAGGATTGAGAAGGCCGCTCCCCAAGCGAACCCGTTGATCAATAGGGAGGGGATCATCCAGACGGTATCGGTGTCGGCATTCACCAATGGGATCAGGGAGAGGGTAGCGATCGGTTGGATGCCCAGCATCACCAGCACCGTTTTGCGCAGCGGCACGTTCAACCGGGAAATGACCGGGCCACCGAGCGCCATTCCGACCCCAAGTGGCGCCAAGGCGATGCCGGCCCCGAGTGGATTCTTGTCCAGGATGTACTGCGCGAATAGCGGGATCACTAGCAGGAGCCCGAATACACCGGCGGTCATCATGGCCGCTGCCGCTGTACCGTACGTGAAACTCTTGACCTTGAACAGGGTGAACTCCAGCACAACCCCTAGGCCGCGGCGCATGCGACTGCGGTCGATGAAGAAGAACGCGATCAACAGCAGGACACCAACAAAAAGCATGACTGGGGTAGCAGAGATCGCAAACGGCCACGGTACCGAGCCAAAGATGGTGTCTTGCTCAGTAGTCCACCAACCAAAGGCCGTTGCCTCCTGAATGCCGAACACAATCAGTGCCACGCCCAGCACCAGCACGATCGAACCAAGGACGTCGTAGCCCTGCTGTTTCAGCTTCACTGCTATCGGCCTGACCGTGGCCTTGGCCCCAATCACGGCGATGATCATGATGGGGATGTTGATGAAGAAGGCCCACCGCCACGAGAAGTACGTTGACAAGAACCCACCCAACAGTGGCCCCAACGCCATTGCGGAACCAATCACTGCGGTCCAGATGGAGAACGCCAATACTCGGGCGCGACCACCTGGGAACTCATGATTGAGCAGTGAGAGAGATGCCGGCACTGTGATCGCAAGCACGAGTCCCTGGATCGTTCGCCCCAGCAGCAGGACCCCAAAGTTGGGGGCAATCCCGGTGATAAAGCTGCCTATTGCAAAACTCGCAGCGCCGATCAGGAACGCGCGCCGTGCCCCGATCAGGTCCGAGACTTTGCCCATCAGCACCATCATGGAAGACGCGACCACCATATAGACCGTCACAACGAGGCTGGCGTCATCGGCTGAGATGCTCAGGTCGGACACGATGCTGGGCACCGCGACGTCGGTAATAGACAGGTCAAGGGCGATCACCAAGAGCGCCATTGCCAGAAAGAAGAACCCGATCCAGGCTTTCTTCGACGCGCGGTCCGGGTCAGCTTCTCGAGCTGCTTCCTCGCGGGCTGTTTCGTCGGCCGATTTCTTGCTCATTGGCGCTGAGACTAGCGACATTCCGGCTCACCGGCACGTTTAGCGCGTGTTGCTGGCCAGATGCCCGGGTTTGGGACATGATCTGAGGGTGACTAGGACCCCATTCGAGCGACTGCTCATGATCACCAACGTGCTTTCCGAAGCAGGGTCACAAGGCCGGCCGGCGCTCCGCCTCGCGGACACGATTGGTTATCAAGGGGCAACGGACGACAGTAAGCGAGACATGTTGTCACGTGACATCCGAGCTGCCCGCGCCGCCGGGCTCGTCATCGACAACGTTGCTGAACCGGGCTCGGAAACCCGGTACGTGTTGCGACCGCAAGATAGTCGCGTTGAACTTGCGTTCTCGCAGGCTGAGCGCGGCGAACTTGCCCGGGCCGCCTTGTTGGCGCACGGGGAGAAGCAGGCGCGCATCCTGGCCCAAGTTGGTGACCCGGAATCGCACGATTCAGGCCTGCACGTTATCGTGCGGGCGCCCGATCCGCCTCCCGCTTTGGACCAACTCCTGCACGCGGTGGCTACTCACTGTCTAATCCGGTTCTCCTACAGTGGGCGCAGCCGGGAGGTACATCCCTATCGGGTAGAACATGGCACCAGCGGCTGGTGGCTTAACGGCTTGGAGGAGGCCGCTGGTCACACCAAGACCTACACCGTCGATCGCATGAGCGGCATCGAGTTGGGGGATCCTGGCTCTGCGCAACTGCCCGACATGGGCCGGCACCCGAGCCTGGACCCGTTGAGCTGGCCCGTCGATGAACCGATCACTGCTGAGATCGAGTCACTGGCAGAGTACGTGACCGATGTGGAGTTGCTCTTGGGCGTCCGCATCGCGCCTAGCGACGCCGACGCCACCCGGTCGCAGGTGCTGGTGACCAATCGTGCGCTTTTCTTAGCCCGCATCATGGAACTCGGCTTTCGGGTCAAGCTGTTGGGACCGGAAGTCTTGCGCGAAGAATTCCGGGTGCGATTGCAGGAGGTGGCGCAACATGGCTGAGCCCACGCCAGCGGTTGCCGCGTTTGCCCGGGTGCAGCGCGCCTTGGCTTTCCTGCAAATGCACCCCGCTGGGCTGCCGCTCGCGGACTTGGCAAAGGAACTTCACGTCGAAGAGAAGCAGTTGCGTAAGGACCTGATTGCCTTCTATTCCGCCGACATTCCCCCTGAAGCGCTGCTGGGCCTGCAACGGCCGGACTCGCTACAGTTCCTCGCCCCGGACGGCCAGGATGATGATCCGGGCGCGGCGGCGTTCGTCCGGATTGTCAGCAGCCGGGCCGAGGCCGAGTTGGGGGTGGATTACCTGCGCGCAGATGAGTTGTCTTCCTTACACCGCGCGGCACAGACCTTGAGCCAGGTGGAACCTGCAAACGATTTGCTGCGATCCGCCTTAGCCACGCTGGAGAGTCAGATCCTTGGGGTCGTCACCTCGGACGCGGAATCACCAGGGGACCGAACTGATGCTGATGTGCTCCCGACACTGCGGCTCGCGATTGAGTCACAGCGGCAGGTCCGCATTCGGTATTCCCGAGCTTGGGAGCCGGGAACCTACCGCAGAGACGTGGACCCGTACGGATTGGTGCGCACCCGACGCGGGTGGGAGTTGGACGCCGGTCCGCTGTCATCAGGGCAGATCCGCACGTATCTAGTTGAGCGGATTACCTCGGTCCAGTTGGCCGACACCACTTTCACGCGGCCGGACGAGCTAGCCCGGATTGTTGCGCAGGATCGTGCCGAGACGGCGGTGGAACTCAACCTGCCCCAGCGCACCCAGTGGGTGGCGGATCGGTTTGCCGAGCGGACCGAGGTTCTGCAAGGTGACCAATCTGATCTGGCCCTACGCGCCTGGTTCTTGCCCCCCGTTGAGGAACGCGTCGGTTTGGTGCTGGCGATCGCCGGGCCTGGCGCCTTCGTCATCGGGCCGCCGCAGTTTGCTGCGGCCGGATCCCAGCTGGCAGCCAAGCTGCTTGAGCACCACGACTTGGCTTAATCTGAGGCATCGCGCCGCTTGGTCGGGCCAAGCGAGGAGGGTTGGTTTGATGAGCAACAGAATCCTGGTTACGACGGGCAATGGCATGTTCGGTCGTGCCCTGATCAAGGCGTTGGCGGGTCGTGAAGACATCCAAGTGCGTGCCATGGTTCGAGACGTGGCGAAGTTCGACGTGACCGCCCCGAACGTTGAGGTTGTCACCGGTGACATGGACGACCCTTCTTCGTTGGTTGCGCCCACGCAGACCTCTTTTACGTGTTCTTGACCTCGCCTCGGGCAAAGGGCTCCGGATCGGGTGCGAATGCGCAATACTGCGGGAAGCGGACACTTCGTCGTGCCTAGTCAGGGAGATCGATGCCGAGGATTCTTGCCGGGTGCCGATCTGTGGTCACCGGAGCGCTTGTCGGGGCAACTGCGGCCATTCTGGTGGTCCCACAACAGGCGGCGGTGGCCGCCGACCCAGTCTCCGACCAACCGGTCGCAGCGGCCGATCACCCGACTCCCGACGATGGCCGTGCTCGCCTCAAAGTCACTGTCACCGGAAAACGACTGGACCAACCCGCCCGCATCAAGGTTCGCGGCGTGAGTGGCCCCGCGCTGGGTTACCGGCGCACGCTGCGAGTCCGCGACAGCAAAGTGTTGCGACGGGCTCCACTGGGTGGTTATCGCTTGAAGGCCAAGGTCATTAAGGTCGACGGTGATCCGAAGGCTGACCCGGCTTTTCGAGACGACACGCGAACAGCTGCAGCCCAAGAGCCCGTGCAGCGCATTCGCTTGACCAGTGCTAGGGCGGTGCGCTTTCACTATCCAGCTCCTCCCAAGTTTCCGCGCAATTTCCGAGGTAAGGGGCGATACATCGTGCGCGATCTAGGCTTCAACGTGCCCTTCACGTGGAATGCCAAGGGCGGCGAGATCCAGATGATTGCGGGCGGCAAGAACCACCCGATTCACTTCACGAACGTCATCCAGGATCACGTGCTCTATACCAAGACCTACAAGTGGCCAGGGGTGGAGAAGGGCAGTTGCCTGGCGGCGGCCCCGTGGGATCGCGGCTTCTTCAACGATTGGTTCGCAACGGCCCGCTATGTAGGGCCAGTGACGCTGGAGGGAAAGCGGCCCCAGCGCGTGAATCATTTCCGCACCAGCGCGGTGATCCAGACGGGTATACCGCTGGAGGGCCAGCGTGAGGAGGATCCGCCCTACCCGGGGAACTTCATCCGTGTGGCCATTGCCTCGGCGGACTTCTTCGTCGACCAATCCGATTCGCGGGTATTCCGCAACGTCCAACACTTTGGATATCAGAATCTGCTGGACCCAGTCCTAGATGAGTGGATTCAGATGAAGACATTTTCGCTCAAGCCGGGAAAGGTCAAGGCGCCCTCGGACTGCTGATTGCTTCGCGGGGCTTTCGATGAGAAAGGCCCAACGTCTCCCGTCGCCTGGTCCGTCCAGGCCGCCAAGCCAGCTAGCAAACTCAAGTGGCCGTCGCGCACCTGTGGAAAGGATTGCCCCGCACGTATTGGGACTATCGGACGGCTTTGTGGCGTTACAGGTATCGATGAGCTTGCGGGCATGGTGGGCTGGCGTGATCGCGAGCCGGTGACTTGGTCCAACGAGCAATCCGGTGACATCGTGGTGAAGTCTGCGCTGATCCATCGTCAAAGCGGCTGGCGCGGGGCGCCAAGGTCTGGGTACAGAGAATTTGGTGAATCGCTGGGCGTCGGCACAAGCCTCGGGCTGGCCCGCTGCTGCTGGACCGCAGGCGGCTGACAGGCACATAGACGGGAAGGATGCGGCATGCTTCGGGCGACACTGCGCACTGCTGCGGCGCACAAGGGTCGTCTGATCCTGTCCACGATCGGCATCGTACTCGGGGTCGCCTTCGTCACTGGCTCATTCATCTTGACCAATGCCTTGGATCGCACCTTCACGTCCATCATCGAAGGTGCAGCGCAAGACGTGCGCGTGACTCCGGTATCAGCTGTGGATGGCGGCTCCCGCGGTCCGGTGAGCAGGCTAACCCTGCCCGACGAACTGGTGGGGCAGATCAACAGTCTGCCCGGTGTCTCGGCCGCGGCTGGGTCGATCAATCAGAACGGCGCCTTTTTGGTCGACGCACAAGGTGATCTCGTCGGTGCGGCGGGTCCGCCGGCGCTCGGGATCAACTGGCAACCGAATCCTGAATTAAGCCAAACTCGGATCGTGCAGGGCCGTCCGCCCGAGCAGAACGATGAGGTAGCCGTGGACGAGCCAACCTTCGATAACTTGGGAATCGGGGTCGGTGAACTGCTTACGGTGATCACCCCTGACGGTCCAGTGGAAACGACGCTGGTGGGGGTCTTCCGATTTGGGGAAACCGGTGGACTCGCCGGTGTCACTCTAACCGCATTTTCGGCGTCGCAAGCCCAAGAGTTATTTGCCGAGCCTGGGCGCTGGAACACGATCGACGTAGCCGTCGCTCCCGGGTTTACAGACGCGCAGGTGGCCGATGAAATCCAAACCCTAACTGACGGATCTGTCTCGATCGAGACCCGCGCTGAACAAGTGCAGGTGCAGAGCGCGGCTCTGCAGGAAGGCTTGGCCTTCGTTACCTATGTCATTGTCGGCTTCGCGGCGGTCTCCTTGCTTGTGGCCGCGTTTCTGATCTACAACACCTTCGCCATGCTGGTCACGCAGCGCGGTCGAGAACTTGCCTTGTTGCGGGCGGTGGGAGCCACCCGAGGCCAGATCTTGCGCAGCATCTTGTTGGAGGCCGCAGTCGTCGGAACCCTAGCCGCTGTGATAGGGGTCGGGTTCGGGCTGCTTCTAGCCAACGGGTTGGCCGCGCTGTTCGGGACATTCGGATTGAACCTGACGTCTGGGATTGACCTCACGACTGAATCTGTCCTGCTCGCAGCTTTGGTGGGTATCGGAGTCACGTTGTTGGCCGCGTTGATCCCTGCGTATCGCGGCGGACGCACGTTGCCGGTGTCGGCGATCCGCGATAACGTCGCCGACCGCAGTCGGTTGAGTCGCACCCGCATCGTGGCTGCTTTCTTGGTACTGGGTCTGGCGGTGTTCCTGATCAATCGCGGGCTGGGGATTGCCGATGAAGCGGCGCGCATTCAGCAAACCGCGATCGGCCTAGTTGTCGTTGTGGTGGCAGTGATTTTGCTCGCTCCCGCGCTGGGGGTGGGTTTGATTGCATTGGCGACCCCGCTACTGCAGGGCGGGAGCAATGCGACCGGGCGGTTGGCCGCCAGAAATGCCGCGCGGTCACCGGGACGTTTGGCCACGACCGCAAGTGCGCTGACGATTGGGGTGGCCTTGGTGGTCGCGGCCACCGTGGTGACGTCCAGTGCGCGCGCGTCGCTAGAACAGTTGGTGGATGACACTTTTGGGGCGGAGTATGTGGTGGCGTCCATCACGGGTCGTGGGTTTGACCCGACCTTGGCGCAGAGCTTGCGGGCTGTTCCCGGGGTGGAGTATGCGGTCAGTGTTTCGGGCGGCCGCGTGTTGATCGATGGCGAGCAAGAGCGGGCTGTGGCCGTTGGTGGTGGCCCGCTGGATGCGATCTACGCTGTCGAACCAGCCTCAGGCTCATTCTCGGAGTTGGGAGAACGCGACTTCGTCATCGACCAAGAGTCCGCTGACGCTGCGGGCTGGCAGGTGGGCGACAAGTTGCCAATCACCTACCCGGACGGGTCAGAGGGGAACTACCGATTGGTCGGCACCTACGTGGGCAGTGAACTGCTCAACGGGGCAATTCTGAACCTGACGGACTTCCGCGCGAACGGGGGTGAATCCACGGACAGAACTGTCTTCATCGCCGCAGAACCCGGTGTCGAATCGGGCGCCCTGATCCCCGCGCTGGAGCTTCTGATTGCCGAAGACCCGTTCCTGGAGGTGTTGGATCAAACTGCCATCAAGGACCAGAACGGCGAGCAACTCAACCAGGTGCTGCTCATTATCTACTCACTGTTAGGGCTTTCGGTTGTCATCGCGGCGCTGGGGGTGTTGAACACGCTGGTGTTGGCGGTCCTAGAACGCACCCGGGAGATTGGGCTATTGCGTGCGGTCGGTGCAACGCAGCGGCAGATTCGACGAATGATTCGACTCGAGGCGATCATTGTGTCGATTCTGGGGGTGGCCCTAGGGATCATGGTTGGGTTGGTTGGGGGAGTGGTCCTGCAGCGGGCCTTGACCCAAACCGGTGTTGCTGAGTTGGTCATACCGACCGGCACCGTTATCGCGGTTCTGGTCGGAGCTTTCGTGATCGGGATTGTGGCGGCTGTTTTGCCGGCCAGACGCGCAAGCCGGCTGAACATGCTGCGCGCTATCGCGACTGACTGATCGGCCTCATCGCGACGACCAGCCGACCCCGAGGATTCAGTTCTCCCAGAAGCCGCCGTATTGGGCGTCTTCCGGGGTTTTCGGATCGGGTTCGGGTTTGGCGGCTTCGCGGGGCGGCGTTCCCTCAGTGAGCACCAGCGCCATGAGCGCTGTGGTGATGGGGACAGCGGCAATGATGCCCATGCTGCCGACCAAACCTCGCACCACCTCTTGCGCCAAAATCTCGCTGTTCAGCGCCTGTAGAAGTGGGGCTTCGGCCAGCGAAAGCAGCAGGAACAGCGGCAGCGCCGCACCCACGTAGGCCAGCACCAGGGTATTGACGGTGGCGGCTACATGGTCGCGGCCCACGCGCATCCCAGAAGTGAACAGCGTGCGCCAGCCCGCCGACGGGTCGGCCGTCTTGACCTCATTCACCGCAGCGGCTTGCGTGACCGTCACATCATCGAGCACACCCAGTGCGCCGATCACCAGCCCGGCCAGGAATAAGCCGCGCAGGTCGATCTCGAAACCTTGCAGTTCCAAGAAGAAGGCGTCCTCGCTACCCAACCCTGTCAAGGATGTGACGCCACTGAAGATCGTGCCTAGGCCCAGCGTGATCAGCAGGGCGATGACTGTACCAATCAGAGCCACGCCAGTCCTGATCGAGACTCCGTGGGCGAAACCCATCGAGACGAACGCAATTCCGGCCGCTCCCGCAGCAGCGACGGCTACCGGATTAGAGCCCTCCAACAGGGCTGGGAGTACGAACCACACCAGCAGGACCAACGAGGATCCTAGGCCCGCCAATGCCGCCACACCTTTCCAGCGGGCGAAGGCGATGACGGCCGCCGCGAACACAATGCCGAGCCAAATCAGTCCGCCGTCTCGTCGGATGTCTGAGTAGCCGTATTCGCCGGGTGCAGATTCGGTAAGCCAAACCTCCGTCCCTACCGATAGCGGCACCGAATTGGCCGCGACGAGTGTGTCGGTGTTGAACTCAAGACCCTCGTCTTCCCCCTCAACGACCCGGATCGTGAGGCGGGCGCAGTCTGGCGATGGATCGGCGCAGGGATTGTTGGCCACAACTTCCCCTGCTACGAGCGGTCCGACCTGCGATGAGGATTCGGTGTCGCCCGGCCAGAGGGCGACCAAGGCTGCGATGGTGAGCACGCCGAGCAGGCCGACTGCGACCTGGACTGATCGACGGACTTTGGTAGAGACTTCCACCGGGGCATGATCGTGTGCACCCATCTCGGGCCTCCTCTGGGACGTGCTGCTCGGCGGCGCCATCGTGCTCGTCGGGTTCCGGCTGGATCCCGGTCCTGAATCTACCGAATCGAATGCTGTACACCCACCAACCTCCCGGTGTGGTGCTTCCCGTACTGAGTGGGTGGGGGCCCCGGGCCACTGAGAACCGGCGGCAGTGCGTAACAGTTCTCAAATCCTCCGGCGCGCCTAATCAGAATGCAGCGCGCTTCCCGGGAGCATTACCAAGCGGCAACAGCAAGATCGAGATCTCACAGGTGGGGAGCGGCCATGGCGACCACAACGCGCACAACCGTAGAAGCGCGGCGCTTGCCCTACCCGGTTTCCGCTGGCATCCCGACGATTCTGGGCCTGGTATGTCTCGCGGGCGGGGTGCTGCTGGCGCTGAATACGGCGCAGCGCTTTCTGGTGTTCGGGGCAGATGCTCCCTACGTAAAGAGCATGTTGGCGCTTGACGCTCCGGTGACCAGCGAGGTTGGCCAGGCGTTTGGGCCAGCCAGCGGCAGTGTCGACAACGCGTTGTTCGTCGGAGCGCTGCTCAGCAGTGGCGTCGCAGCGATGCTCCTATTGGTCGCTTGTGGTTTTTGGTGGAGTTCGGCACGGACCCGGCACCCTGAGGCGTCTCGCCGGGTGGCCGCCGTGGGGCTCTGGATGGCCTTGGCGCTGGCCGTGGTTGGGTTCCTGCCAGTACAGGGTGCCTGGCAGGATGCCGGGTTGGGCGGGGCTGGTCCCACCTGGCATGCGTCGGGCCTGCAACTTGTCGCCGTTGCACTGGTGGGTTTGCTTCTGCTGCAGATTTCCGCCCCGCAGTGGCGCGGTGCACTCCGACGTGCCTTCCGCGACTAGCAAGGCCCTAGCCGTCGACCGCGAGTGCCTTAATCCCCGCGAACGCCGCCCCAGTAAGCTTGTGCTGAGCAGGAAGTCGATTTCTCGCCTGGCGACTTTCCGGCGATAATGGCAATCAGTAGTCGTGAAAATACGGTGTGGAGGCAAGCATGGCCCGGTTAGCGCAGACCGAAGATCTCACAGAGATTCAGACAGATATCTTGGCGGCGGTTCATGATTTCGTGGAGAAGGAGATTATCCCCAACGCCAACGCGCTTGAGCATGCCGATGAGTATCCGACCGACATCGTGGAAGGTCTGAAGGAGCTTGGCGTCTTCGGCCTGATGATTCCCGAAGAGTACGGCGGTTTGGGCGAGTCATTGTTGTCCTACGCATTGGTCGTGGAGGAAATCGCCCGCGGTTGGATGCCCGTGTCCGGGGTCATCAACACGCATTTCATCGTGGCCTACATGATCATGCAACACGGGACCCAGGAGCAGAAGGACTACTACCTGCCCAGGATGGCGACCGGCGAGGTACGCGGGGCGTTTTCCATGTCTGAGCCGGGATGCGGATCGGACGTTTCGGCCATCACCTCCAAGGCGGTGAAGGACGGCGACGACTACGTCCTCAACGGTCAGAAAATGTGGCTGACGAACGGTGGATCATCAACGCTCGTTGCGGTCCTGATGCGCACCGATGAAGGGGTCGACCCCGATGCCAGCGTCTACAAGAAGATGACCACATTCTTGATCGAAAAGGAGCCTGGATTCGGTGAGGTGAGCCCTGGCCTGACGATCCCAGGCAAGATCGAAAAGATGGGCTATAAGGGCGTGGACACCACCGAACTGGTGATGGAAGACCTGCGCTTGGGCCCAGACACGGTCCTTGGTGGCGAAACCGGCAAGGGTTTCTATCAGATGATGGACGGTGTTGAGGTGGGTCGGGTCAACGTTGCGGCTCGGGCCTGCGGTGTGGCGATCCGAGCGTTCGAGCTTGGCGTGGATTACTCCCAGCAGCGGGAGACCTTCGGTGTGAAGATCGCCAAGCACCAAGCGGTCTTGTTCCGACTCGCCGACATGGCCACCAAAGTGGAAGCCGCCCACCGGATGATGGTGATGGCCGCACGGAAGAAGGACTCGGGCGAACGCAACGACCTCGAGGCCGGTATGGCTAAGTACTTGGCTAGCGAGTACTGCAAAGAGGTCGTGGAGGATTCGTTCCGCATCCACGGTGGTTATGGCTACTCCAAGGAGTACGAGATCGAGCGGCTGTACCGCGAAGCCCCGATGCTGTTGATCGGCGAAGGTACGGCCGATATTCAGCGCATGATCATTGGTCGCCGCCTGCTCGAGGAATACAAGCTGCGGCTTTAGGATCGCCCAACGGCTACGGTGGAAGTATGGCCAGAACGCGACTTGCCCCCAACGACATCACCAAGCGTCCCGTGCTGCAGTCATTCGACGCGTACGAAGATGCCCAGAAACTGGTCGATCGGCTCAGCGATGCGCGGTTCCCGGTTGAGCACGTGGCGATCGTGGGCGTGGATTTGCGAATGGTCGAGGCTGTCTTGGGTCGGATGTCGTGGGCCAGAGCTGCCCTGGGCGGTTTGGCAACCTTCGCTTGGCTCGGTGCTTTTATCGGGT
>JAHZKU010000202.1 GCA_022600255.1 Actinomycetes bacterium
AGCAGGCTCAAGCCCCTGCCCCAGCGCCAGCCGCGCCAGCGGCCGCGCCCCCGGATGACATCATCGGCCAGCTCGAGAAGTTGGCAGACTTGAAGGCACAAGGGCTCCTCAACGATGAGGAATACGCCGCGGCCAAGGCTCGACTACTGGGCTGAGTTCCCCTCGTGGGGCCGCTGCAGCTCCCGGGTACAGATGGCTCCATGGCACTGCGGAAGCACTGTGCGTGCCCGGCCGCTCCCAGTGTCCATCTCGGCGCGCCGATCGTGCCTCCTGCCGAACATCCCGGTTGGCCCGTTCGAGAAGGTGGCCGGTGCCGCCACGGAGACCGCTGCCGCACGCATTCCGCCTGCTCGGGCTGCCCAGCTGAGCCGATTCGATGCGGGTCGGTCTTGGCGCCTGCCGATGTAGATCACCCACCGACGCAAGCTAGTTGCTGTTGGCCGCTGTCCCTCGGCAGGCGGTTGTCCTGAGGCGGTAGTCCACGCAAACTGGAGTGATGAACCAGTCGGCGGAAACCAGTGTGCAGGTGAGTCCCACCCTGCGGCTAGGTTCGATGTTTGCCCCATTCCGGCGTGGCCGCGCAGACCCCACATTGGTTATTTCGGAGACCGAAGTCTGGCGCTCCGCAGTGACTCCGGCCGGGCCCAGCAGCCAACAGATCACGTTCGCAGCCGTCACGGGGGATCGCAAGGGGCAAGACCACGCAGCCGAACCAGAACCAAGAACGCTTGTGGCGCGGTCTTATGGACCAGGGGCGCAGTGGCTGACAGATCGCTTTGCTGATCTCATTGGTAAACCCAACCCAGTGCAACTGTTGCCTACGGGGGACGTATCAGGTGCGCAGCAGTTGACCGCCCGGTTCTTGGCGCAGCACTACTCGGTTGCGAGCCAGTCCTGGCAGGTGCCAAAGTCGCACGGGGTTTGGGAGGCGACCGTGGCCGCGATCCTGGAGCAACGTGTCACTGGCAAGGAAGCGAAGCGAAGCTGGCGCACTTTGGCTACCGACTACGGGCATCCTGCGCCTGGTCCGGTGCCCGACGGACTGGCGGTGATCCCTGAACCGGATCGGTTGCGTCAGGTGCCCTCCTGGGGGTGGCGCCGAATGGGAGTTGATCAGGCCCGATCCAAGACACTCATGCGGGTCTGTCAGGTTGCCCACATGCTGGCCCGGTTACCGGAGTTAGATTTCGATACCGCCCGGCAACGCTTCACCAGCATCCCTGGGCTGTCCGACTGGAGCTATGCCGAAATGGCCCAGCGGGCGCTGGGCGATCAAGATGCGGTGAGCGTGGGCGACTACCATCTCAGCAAGGTCGTAGTGCATTCACTAACCGGGGAACGCAACGGAACCGATGCCGAAATGCTGCACCTCATGGCTCCCTACGGGGGACAACGTTTCCTGCTGCAGCGGGTCATCGAGTCAGCCGGCAGCAAACCGGAACGGCGCGGCCCCAAAATGACCGTTGAGCCGCACATCTACGGTCCTTGACGCCGCCCAATCCGTGGCAGGGAGCGAACTGGAAGGCAACGCCTAGCGGGGATGCTGCGCACAACCTTCTGCGGTTTGAGGAGGGTGGTGATTTTCCCGTGGCAGCGCGACCTTGCCCGGCTAACGCAGGAACTGAAGTTGCTGTGGGATACCGACGGGCTAGGCTTGACCCGCGATCGGTCGGAAATCATCGTTGAGGCACGGGAATGGCGTGGCGCGGGTTTCCCCAACAACTTCAGGCATTCGGATTGAGGGATCCCGGCCCTGGTCCACTTTGTGTGTCGGAGAACCAGCGACTTGTAAGCGCTTTCAATGGCTCCTCGCTAGGCCACCAAGTGTCCGCTACGCCCGCAGCATCTCGCGCAGTCCGCGGGTTGGCGTCCACAGTTCTACACGCAGCAACGTGGCATCCTCAGTGAGCCCGGTGATGACCACCGACGCGATGTCCGCCGTGAACATTTCCCCTTCGGGCTGACCATCCTTATCGGCCCCGGTATGCCCGGCGGGAACGGCCCTACCGGAGATCTTCGCTTCGCCTAGCCACTCCGATTCTCGGCCAGCTTCTGGGGCATTGGTGGGGCTGTGCAGAGCGAAGCGGGGGTCACGTCGCAGGTCAGCGCCCTTGCGAGCCAACCTCATCGACCCAAATCGGAGTTCGCCATCCTCGAACGTGCACTCAATCCCGGAGATGCGCGGTCCACCGTCGGCGCGCAAGGTGGCGATGGTCTTGTGACGACCTTGGTCGAACAGTTCTTGCACACGACTGGCGAACGCGGGCTTTGCTAGCTGAACGTCTTTCCAAGTGACCACCCCAACACCCTACAATCGCCGGCACTTCCGGGGGATCAGCGCGGAGGTTCTGGGGATTACCCGCGAGCTGGCGTCGAGCGCCGCGCTGGTTGTGCCGGAGTGTGCCGGTCGAGCCGGGTCAGGGATCCGCGCATGGCCGCTTGGGGGCGACTTCTGCCCGAACCAGACCCCCGGCTTGGCCAAACCAAGCAACTTCTGGTGTGCCCTTGGCTTCTGACCCGACAGTCGGGGCAGCCCCCCTCGCGGGCACAACCTGTGCGCGAACCTAGTCGTCCCCGAGTATCAGCTGGCTCAGGAGCGCGGCGTTCTCCGCCACATCGGCCTGACCATCGAGTCGCACGTCGGGATTCTCCGGTGCTTCGTAGTCTTGGCCCACACCGGTCATGTTCGGTAGATCACCCTCGGCGGCCTTCTTGTAAAGGCCTTTGGGATCTCGCTCTTGGGCTACCGCAAGCGGAGTATCAACGAACACCTCTAAGAAGTCGCCTTCATCGAAGATTTGTGCGGCGGCTCGGCGATCTGCCCGATATGGCGACACCAACGCGACGATAACGACAAGGCCAGCCTGCTTCATCAGCTTGGCCACCTCGGCCACGCGGCGCACGTTCTCGGCTCGACCACTAGGCGTGAAACCCAAGTCGCGGTTTAGGCCATGCCGCACGTTGTCGCCATCTAGGACGAACGTGTGCACCCCCTGCGCGTGAAGTGCGGCCACCGTGGCATCGGCCACTGTGGACTTACCCGAACCACTCAGCCCGGTCATCCAGATGACCTTGCCGTCGTGGCCCATCAACCGGCTGCGATCCTCCTCAGAGACGTCATAGGTATGGGGGTGGATGTTCGGGTCACCGCGCCGCAACGCATAGCGCGTCAAGCCCGCAGCCACAGTGTCGCTGGTCACGCGGTCGACAAGGAGGAAGCCACCGGTCTCACGGCACTCGTCGTAAGGGTCCAGTGGAATCGGTGAATCGGTCGCAAACTCAACCCGACCGATGTCATTCATCTCGAACCGGCGAGCGGCGTGTTTGTGACCCTCCACGACATCCAACCGGTGCCGCACTGCGGTGATGGTTGCGGGCACGATCTTTGGGCCGCAGTAGAGCAGGTAGGAACGGCCTTGCGCCATCGGTTGCTCACCGATCCAGACCAAATCCGCTGCGTACTTGTCGGCAGGCTGAACCTGGCCTTCGCCGGGCGCACTCAGCAGGTCGCCGCGGGTTACGTCTACTTCCCGATCAAGGGTGATTGTCACGGGCTCGCCCGATTGAGCAAACTCCTGTTCGCCTTCGTAGGTGACGATCGACGCTACCGTTGCGGTCTGACCACTATCGGCGACAGCGATCTTGTCGCCGGGCCGAACGGTGCCGTTCGCGATGGTGCCGGCATATCCGCGAAAGTTGCCGTCAGCTCGAACGACAACCTGCACCGGAAGGCGGAAGGGCTGGGCGTTGTCGACGTCCGGGGGATTCCAGGATTCCAGCACTTCTAGCACTGATCCACCGTGGTACCAGGGCATCTTGTCGGGCGCTGTTTCGATCACATTCGCACCGGTGACGGCAGACACCGGGATCGCCGTGACATCTTCCAGGCCGAGCCGGGCTGCAGCGGCTTTCACGCCGCCGGCGAGTTCCTCGAACGTGGCGTGCTCGTAACCGACCAAGTCCATCTTGTTGATAGCGACGATGATGCCGGTGACACCCATCAGCGCACACACCGTGAGGTGGCGGTAGGTCTGGGGACGTAGACCGCGCGCAGCATCCACTAGGAGTACGGCGATGTTCGCTGTGGAGGCGGCAACGGCCATGTTGCGGGTGTACTGCTCGTGACCCGGGGCGTCAGCAATAATGATGCGACGTCCGTTGGGAAGATCCATGTGGCGGTAAGCAACATCGATCGTGATGCCCTGCTCGCGCTCCGCTTCCAGACCATCGGTGAGCAGGGAATAATCCACTTCTCCCACGGGGATGGTTGAGCCACCGCGCCGAGTGGTGCGAGCGTATTCAAGCTGGTCGATCGGCACAGAATCAGTCTCGGCCAGCATGCGCCCGATTAACGTCGATTTGCCGTCGTCAACGGAGCCGCAGGCCACCATACGAACGACCGGTGCGATTGTGTCGACCTCAGCGGAGGTGGCGTCGATTGTGGGGGTTGTCATTAGAAGTATCCCTCGGCCTTCTTCGCTTCCATGGAGCTGCCGCCTTCGCCATCGATCAGACGGCCAGAGCGTTCGGACATCTTGGAGGCACCCATTTCGTAGATCAGGGTGTCGAGGTCTGCCGCCTCCGACTCGACCGCGCCACTGAGTGGGTAGCAGCCTAGGGTCCGAAACCGGACGGTGCGCATTTCTGGGGTCTCACCCTCGCGCAGCGGAAGTCGGTCGTCGTCAACCATGATCCAAGTGCCGTCTCGGTCCACCACGGGGCGTGGTTTGGCAAAGTAGAGATCGGGAATCTGCACGTTCTCCTTGCGGATGTAGCGCCAAACGTCCAGTTCCGTCCAGTTGGAGATCGGGAAGGATCGCATCGTTTGGCCCTCGTTGAGCCGGGTGTTGGTGGTGCGCCAGAACTCCGGGCGTTGCTTGCGGGCATCCCAGCGGTGACCGGGCTCGCGCAAACTGAAGATGCGCTCTTTGGCTCGGCTGCGTTCCTCGTCACGGCGGGCGCCACCGATGGCGGCATCAAAGCCGTAGCGATCCAAGCCTTCGCGCAACGCCACCGTCTTCATCAGGCGGGTGTACTCATGCGTGCCATGTGTGAACGGGGTAACCCCCTCAGCAATCGCTTCCTTGTTCTGGGCGATGCGCAAATCCAAGCCAAGTTCCTCGGCCATGCGGGTCCGGAACTCGATCATCTCCTTGAACTTCCACCCGGTATCGATGTGCATCACTGGGAAAGGCAGTGGGGCGGGCGCGAAGGCCTTGACCGCCAAATGCAGCAGCACTGAGGAGTCCTTACCGATCGAATACAGCAGGACGGGGTTTTGGAACGCTGCGGCCGTTTCACGAAATACGTGAATCGCTTCAGCCTCGAGCACCTCCAGCACGGCATCTTCGCTGACCGTCGGCTCGGCAATGGTTTGTTCGGCCGGGATTGGGACCACAAATCCTCCAAAGTGTATGCAGACGATCTTAGTGTCTCGGCCCGGTTATGCCCGCATCGCGGCTGTTAATCCTTCGGCGATCCGATTTGTGGCAGAGATAATACGACTGGCCGCACTTGCGTGGTAGCTAGGGCCAACAACATGCGGATCGAGCACGTCATAGGGGTTGCTCTGCGGCTCATCACGTTCCTCGGCGCCATCGGAGGCTTCAGGCTGAATGACGGATAGTCCTCGACCGGCGTCCAACTCGGCCACTACCCAATCCAAGCGTGCAGTTGGTTCGGCCCTTGGGGGCAAGGCGGGGGCGCCTTGGGGCAACTGTCCCTGGGCCAGGGCCTTGGTGAGGGGTGACATGAGTGCAGCCGCTTGGCGCAGCGTGAAGGTCTTGGGCCGGGCTGCGGGTAGTAGGCGGGCGATCGCGCCACTGTGGTCCCGATCCAATGCCAGGACCAGATCGGCCGCCGCTAACTGTTCCTTCATGAGGGGTTTTGCTGCGTGGTGTAAGTAGGTGTCGGGGAGTTGGCTGCCTTGCGACAGCAGGGCCTCGGAAACGCGGGCGCCCATCACATCGCATGCAGGGGCAGACTCTCGGGCGTGCGTGCCAGCCGACGAGACCTCAATCAACCCCTGATGGAGCGAATCGGAGAGGTCGATGGTCAATAGCGCGGCTGCGATGGGGGAGCGGCAGATATTGGCGGTGCATACCGTGAGGATGCGAAACGGGACCACAAGAGAAGACTGTCACGCGGTGGTGATCGCCGCCAGCATCGGCACTGCCTCGGAAGGGAGCAGAATGCAACGACGATGCAGGTCCTGGCGAGCACGTGGGCATTTCTGGGTGGGGTTACCACATCGCCAAAATACTCGGGGGGGTATATTTGGCAGGGTCGCAGGCAGATAGAGACTGTCGGCATACAATTGGCACCGGGTGACGGTCCGGGGGGACACGATCTGCTGATACAGGTGCTAGCAACACTCCTGGGAGGGGAACATGGCACGCAAGATAGGGGCAACCCGATCAATGATCGTCGTGGCGGTGGCCGCCGGAGCGCTGGCGCTGGCGGGCTGCAGTAGCGACACCGACACGGCCGCGGAAGAAACCACAAGTGCGGCCGAAGCGGCCACCTTGGCCGTGGCTGAGCCATGGGCGAAAGCCTCAGAAGGACCCATGTCGGCGACCTTCGGCGTGGTAACCAACGATTCAGACTCCGCCATCACGATCGTCAGTGCTGACACTAGCGCCTCGGACCGAACCGAACTGCATGAAACAGTACAGTCCGACGGGGTGTCCACGATGCGCGAGAAGGACGGCGGCTTCACGATCGCGCCGCAGGAATCCTTAACACTGGAACCGGGCGGCAACCACATCATGATCATGGACATCAAGGAGCCCATCGAAGTTGGTGACGATGTCACGGTGACGTTGAATTTGGCGCAGGGTGACCCCATCACTTTTACGGCACAGGCCAAGGAGACGGCTGCCGGGGAGGAACCCTACGACCACGGTGGTGATTCCAAAGACGGGAATATGGACCAAGGGAATATGGATTCCTCGGACGAGTCCATGAACATGGGCTGATGCGTCCACCCGCTGTATCGCGCCGCAGCCTGCTCTTGGGGAGTGCTGCGGCCACAGCGGCCGTGGCGTTGCCACACGCTCAACCGGCGTCAGCGCAGTCTTCGGCATCGGCCAGCAACGGGGCTGGTCAAGAGGCCGTGCCGTTCCACGGGTTGCATCAAGCCGGAGTGGAGACACCGCTGCAGGCCCACGGTGTGTTCATCGGGCTGGACCTCGCCCGCAACGTCGGCAAGGCCGATCTAGCCCGGCTGATGAAGGTGTGGACCGGCGATGCGGAACGGCTCACCAAGGGCCAGCCTGCGTTGGCCGACACCGAACCTGAGCTAGCTGTTGTCCCGGCCCGACTCACCGCCACCATCGGGTTCGGTCCAGGGGTGTTCCAGCGCAGTGGGTTGCGCGGACAAAAGCCAGACTGGCTGCAACCGCTCCCTGAGTTCGCCATTGACCGTCTCAAACCGGAGTACACCGGCGCAGACCTCCTGCTGCAACTGGCGGCTGATGACCCGATCACCTTGGCGCACGCGCAACGCATGATGATCAAAGATGCTGCCGGGTTCGCCCAAGTTCGCTGGGCGCAACGAGGCTTCCACCGCGCGGCCGCCCACACCGAGACAGGCGCCACCGGCCGAAATCTGATGGGCCAGTTGGATGGCACGGTCAACCCACAACCAGAAACCGGTCAGTTTGACGAGTTGGTGTGGATTTCTGACGGGGCGCCAGCCTGGTTAGCCGGTGGCACCGGGATGGTCCTACGCCGGATCCGGATGAAACTGGACGATTGGGATGCGCTTAGCCGGCCCGAAAAGGAGATGGCGATGGGCCGACGCCTCGATACCGGGGCGCCGCTAACCGGCTCCGCCGAAACCGACCTGCCGGACTTCGCCGCGAAACACAACAACGGGTTCGACGTGATCCCTGAGACGGCCCATGTCCGGGCGGCGGCAGGCTCGGTAAACCGCGTGCAGTTTCTGCGGCGCCCGTTCAACTACGACGATGGTTTTCTCCCGAACGGGAATCCAGATCTGGGTTTGCTCTTCGCGGCCTACGCCGCGAATCTGGAAACCCAGTTCACGCCCGTGCAGCGCCGGCTAGCCAAAGTTGATTTGTTGAACCTGTGGACAGTCCCCATCGGATCTGCCGTATTTGCGATTCCGCCTGGTTGTGATTCCGGTGGATTCATCGGAGAGACGCTCTTAAGCTGAGCATGCCCGGCGCGTGCCGGCACAGCGTCTTCCTCCCCTCACTCGGGGCACCGCAGACTACTTCAGAAACCGACTCGTGCGGTGGTCGGCTAAGGGTTTGCCCTTGGTTTGGCAGCCCGGGCAATATTCGTAGCTCGAATCGCCCGTCGCCACGCTGAGAATCTGACTCCCGCAGACCGTGCAGGTTTCACCGGCGCGGGCATGCACCCGAAATCCCGCCCGCTTGTTGTCTTTCAGTTTACGCAGATCGTCGATGGCCAACGCCGAGTCGATTGCTGCGGACAGCGTGGTTTGGATTGCCTGATAGAGGGTGGCGGTCTGGGATTCGGTGAGCGACTTGGCGGACTGCTTCGGGCTCAGCTGTGCCAAGTGTAGGATCTCATCGCTATAGGCGTTGCCGATGCCCGCCATTTGGGTTTGATCGCGCAGTAGCGTCTTGAGATGCTGGCCCCCCGCGGCCGACACGATTTGGCCAAACGTGGTCTCATCAAAAGCATCTGATCGGACATCGGGCCCCAGTTTCTGGATTCCCGGAACCTGGTTCAGGTCGGAAACTAGATACAGGGCCAGCCGCTTCTGAGTACCGGCTTCGGTGTAGTCCAGCGCGCCCACGAACTCCCCATCTGGACTCACGAACGTCAGTCGGGCGGCCACCGGCCCACGCCCCAGACGCAGTGGCGCTTTTGGAGGGTTTGCGGTCCAACGCAGCCAGCCAGCGCGGCTGAGGTGGGTCGCGAGGTAGTGCTGCGGTGCTGGGTCGCTTCCGTCCGAATCCACAGCAGCGCCGCCGCTCTCCCCAAGGGTGCTCTCTGCGGCAGCAAGCGCCAAGACTAGGAACTTGCCGACCCGCTGCACTCCCACGACCATGGCATCGCGCAGGCTGGTGATGGGTGGCTCAGCAGTCTTCACGACGCTGATCGCGCCGACCTGCACTTCCGCGATTCGAGTGCCAGTGATGCGCTGTACCAAGAAGCTGCGCGCTCCCTCAAGTTCGGGTACCTCCGGCACGCTACATCCGGCCCATATCGGCGGCGACCGCCCGCAACTCACCGCGCGCCTTCGGATGGGCTGCGCACTCAATGATCTGCCGCGTCTGCTCCGCCTCCGTCCGACCGAACACGTACGCGATCCCCTGCTCGGTGACGATCGCGGAGTGTTGGAAGGACGTAACGGGTTCGGCGATTAGGGGCACGATCGTGGACTGGTTGGCCTTGGGATGCCAGGACGGCAGCGCGATGAACGCCTGGCCTCCCGCAGAGTGCAACGCTCCAACGATGAAGTCGGTGGAGCCGCCGAAGCCCGAATAGATTCGGCCATTGATGCGCGAGGCATTCGCCTGCGCGGACAGGTCAACCTGGATCGCGGAGTTGATGGCTGTCATCGCGCGCTGTTGCGAGATCCGAGTCGGGTCGTTGGTCACCTCCGTGCGCATCATGTGGACGGACTTGTTTAGATCCACGAAGTCGTACACGGCTCGGCTGCCGAAGACGAACGATGCTGTCAGTGGCACCTCATGGTCGATGCTGCCGCGCTCAACTAGATCTAGCACCCCATCGCTGAACATCTCACTCCAGACCCGGAGGTCGTGCCGTTGGGCTAGCCCCGCAAGAACGGCGTCGGGCACGGCCCCGATCCCGAGTTGTAGGGTGGCACCGTCCTGCACGTGGTAGGCCACTCGCTCCCCAATGAGCCGGGCCGTATCGTCCAACGCAGGGCTGGCCGCGGTGGCGATCGGCATGTCCACTTCAACACCGAAGTCAATCTCATCGGTGTGCAGCACAGCGTCGCCATAAGTGAACGGCATCTGCGGATTCACCTGGGCCACAACAATTCCGCCCCGAGCTCGGGTCGCCTCGATTCCAGCCGGGAGCACGTTGACCTCAATCCCCAGGCTCACCATGCCATCACGCGGGGCCGAGGTCTGAATGACCACCAGATCTGGTGGCATGATTCGGCTCAGTAGTACCGGCACGAGACTAAGTCGGCAAGGCACATAACGCAGGGTCGGAGAGTTTCGCATGCCGGGGCCAACGAATGCTGTTTCATGAATCACGCCTGCGCGCGCGGGGATCCCGGGCTGGGCGTTCAGGATGTGCAGGACGTATTCGGGTAGCAGCGAATCCAGGACAAACAGGGTCTCGTTCGGGGTGGCAAAGTTGCCCGATGCTAGGACGCGGGGATTGGGAGGGAGTCTGGATACTGCGGCCGCGAGATGTTCGTGTTTGACGATCTTCACGCTGGGCTACTCCTGCAGTCCGCGGAACTCGGTGGCCAAGTCTTCGGCGGCGCCCAGGCCCAGTGCGTCGCTTGGCCGGGAGTCCTCCCCAGCGATGGTGCGCTCCACCCACTCAATCAGATTTGTGGGATCAAACGGCTTGGCGAGAAACACGCTGGCACCCGATGCCCAGCCCGCCCAAGTGGTTTCATCGTCGGAGGCAGCTGTCAGGAGGATGACGGGAATCTCCGGCGAGGAGCCAGCCTCACTCTGTTGCCCGCTGGGGTCGGTGGCTCGGATTTGCCGCAAGACATCTAGGCCGGAGATCCCAGGCATCATGATGTCCAGGATGATGACGTCGAACTTGGCCGCCCCGAACTGGGCCAAGGCCTCGTTGCCGTCGGCAGCTTCGGTCACCGCGTAGTCGTCCAACTCCAGGACATCGCGGACTAGGGCTCGCACGCTCGGTTCGTCGTCGACGATCAGAATCTGCGCGTTCATGAATCTGATCCTGTCACATCTGAGCGGGTTAAGGTCATGCGAAAGGTGCTGCCGACCCCCAACTGCGATTGTGCGGTGATGTCGCCACCCATCGCCCGAGCCAAGTGGCGGGAAATGAACAGGCCCAAGCCGCTCCCGCCGGTAGACATGGTCATCGGATCCTCGACACGGTAGAACCGTTCGAAGACCTTTTCCAGCTCATCAGCCGGGATGCCCAGCCCCTGGTCGCGCACCGCAACAGTTACGGTGTCCTCCCCGGGGGTGTCGCTGACGTTGATTTGGATCGGGGTGTTGGGCTCGGAGTACTTCTCGGCGTTGCTGAGCAGGTTGGACAAACACTGTACGGCGCGGAGTGGGTCCACCTGCACGACCGCACTTGTCGGCGCTACCTGGACTCGGTCTGCGAGGGTGGGAAACGCGCCCACAGCATCGGCCAGCAGGCTCGTCAACGGCACTTCCTGGGTATGAATCTGCAGACTGGATGCGGGGTCGTCGGTGGAGACTTTGGAGCTCAGGAGTAGATCATCAACCAAGCGTCCGAGATGATCAGCGCGCTGTTCGATCGTGCCAAGTACCCGTTCCCGCTTGGCGGCGTCCATCTTGTCCCACCGGTTGGTTAACAACTGTGCATAGCCCTTGATCGGTGTGATGGGGGTTTTCAGTTCGTGAGAAACGGTTGCGATGAAGTCGGACTTGGCGCGCTCCACCCGACGCTCCCGGGTCATGTCCCGTACCGTGAAGATGGCCACGGCGTCCTCCACCCCGTCTTCAGCGATCCAGGCCACCGCTAAGTTGAGGTCGCGCTCTGAACCATCTGCCCGCTGAATCGGGAGGTCAAGTTCATGGTGAGTTCTGGGGCCGACATCAACACCAACTGACGCGTCTGCGCTGGCGACCGCTGCGGCTAGCGCCAGGTTCTGGAAGTGCGTCAAGATCTGAGCGTCGCCCGTGCCCTCGGCGATCGTGGTCGACCTCTCGTCTCGCGGGAGCGTTCCCAATGCGGCCTCCGCAGAGATCCCCGTGATTGAGACCATCGCCGG
>JAHZKU010000203.1 GCA_022600255.1 Actinomycetes bacterium
AGCTGCTCGACGGCGAGGTGATCGAGCTGCTGGGCGGCCCGCTGGCGCACCCGTTCCAGCCGCTGCTGAACCCGCGGCTCCGGGAGTTCGCCCTGCGTGAGGGACTGGCCGACGCACAGCAGCGACTCTCGCGCACGCCGACCGGAATCTGCGCCCAGACGTCTGCTCGGAAATGTTCACACCAGTCCGCTGCGCTGCCCTCCAGCGGGGTCTGGCGTCGGAACCACGTGATCTGCTCCACCTGAAAACCGCACTGCTCAAGCAGTACCTGTTGGGTATCGACTGTCGGGAAGTAGTTGGTGACGGGTTCGTGTGACACCCCGAGTTCGGCCAACGTTTCGGCAAGGCACGCCAGGAGCTGTGCCACATTGTGAACCCCACCCATCTCGGCCACGAATCGGCCTTCGGATCGCAGACAGGATCTGATCGCGGTTAGGGCAGCGCGCTGCTCGGGAATCCAGTGCAGGGCCGCGTTACTGAATACCGCGTCAAACTCGCCGCCAACAACACCGGGTGAGAGATCAACAGCCGACAGTTCCCGGAACGTGATCTGTGGGTACGCGGCCCGAGCCGCAGCCAGCATGGCCGGATCGGGATCAACGCCGGTCACATCAGCACCTGCCTCGGCGATCTGCGCGGTGAGGCGCCCGGTGCCACAGCCAACGTCCAGAATCCGCTCGCCAGGTTGCGGGTTGATCACCCCCACCAGTTGCGCGCCATAGTTGGAGACAAATGAGAACTGGGTGTCGTACTGTTCGGCATCCCAACGATTGCTCATGGCCTCTCCCTGTTGGACCTTGTGCTTGGCCGGAATACCCCGGCATCTCACCTTACGCAGGCACCTGATGTTGCGCCCGCACCTTGTTGGCACACTCCCGACAAAGACCCGAGGTCGGGCAAGCAATCCGAATCTGTCGACTCGGAGCCCGGGCATCGGTGGTCACGTCGCTGATGGCACCGTGCGGCGGACCAGAGAGGGATGTGCAGTTAGCGGCGCGCAGCTATAGGTAGGTGTCCTTGGGTGGATCGATCACCGTCAGCGACTCCGAGATGAAGGCGGCCGGTGGTGGGGTCGCCTCGGCATCAGCGGCTGGCGAGGGGGTATAGCGGCCCGTAACTGCGACCCATTGATCGACCGGTGGCGCGGGAGCGTCCTGAATCTCGACCTTTACGGCCGAAGCGTCAGCCGCGCAGCAGGACGAGACGAACCGCGTCAGGTACCACCCGCCATCGTCGTTGGGGGTTACGAACCCTTCGAGCACGATGGTGCGCCCCTCCAGCGTCTGGCCGTTGTCGTAGATCGCACGCAAGGAGTAGTCGGCCAAGTCGATAGTCACTGGGTCGGTGTCGGGTAGCGGAGGGAAGTTGGCGGTCGGTACCTCCGCCAAAGGCTGCACGCCACTGTCGCGTTCGGCAGCATCCGCGCCTAGGGGAGGCGGCGCGATCAAGAAGATCGCAGCCACGGGCAGCATCATCAGCCATGCAATTACCGGGGCCTTGGAATGATCGTGCCCGTGGCTGCTGCCTGCGGTGGCCGCGGACTTTTTCGTGGCGACGATCCAAGACCACACGCCCAGCACAACTAGGAACACTCCAGAGGTCAGCAGCAGCGGCCGCATGGGCTCTTTGACGTAGTTCAGAAAGAGATCAGTCCACGTGATGCGCAGGATCACCACACCGAGCAGCAGCATGACAGCGGCCTGGGCTTCCCGTCTCACAGCAACCACCACCCCAACAGCACGGCGCTCAGAATCGCCACAACAAACGTCAACGGAGCGAAGACAGCCGCAAACCGGCGCCCGAACACTCCGGCCTGCATTGCGATGAGTTTGATGTCCACCACCGGACCGACCACCATGAACGCCAACCGGGCGGTCATCGGGAAGGCGGTCAGGCTTGCCGCAACAAAGGCGTCGGCCTCCGAACAGATACTGACCACAACCGCGAAGATTGCCAAGGCCAGTACCGCCAACCATGGCCGATCGGCCACCGCAGTGACGACCGATTCTGGTAGCAGCACGTTGATGGTGGCGGCCACCATCGCGCCTAGGACCAAGAATCCGCCGGCGTGCAGCACATCGTGAGTGGCGGTCGCCCGGAAAGTTTCCCACCGTGAAGCCGAACCCTCCACGTAGGCCCGGGGTGGCTTCAGGAGATTGCCCTTGCCGAGCTTGATCCAAATCCAGCCCACGATGCATGCGGTCAGCAAGGAGGCCAGGAAGCGTGCTAGGACCACCTCTGGCTGACCGGGGAATGCCACGGCGGTGGAAATCATGACGATGGGGTTGATCGCGGGCGCCGACAGTAGAAAAGCTAGGGCCGCCGCTGGCGCCACCCCGCGGCGAATAAGACTGCCGGATACCGGAACCGACGCACACTCACAGCCGGGAAGCACCACGCCAGCCGCCCCAGCCGTGGGAACAGCTAGAGCAGGATTCTTAGGGAGGGCACGTTCGAAGAACGAGGCGGGCACGAAGGCGGCGATTGCGCCGGACAACAACACTCCCAGCACGAGGAACGGCATCGCCTGAACCACGATAGAGACCAAGACGGTGGTCCAGGTTTGCAGTCGCGGTATGGCGAAAAACTCTACGAGTTGGCTCTGGACCAGTAATAGCGCGATGGCGCCCGCAGCGATGTAGACAACACCCCATGGGATCGGCTGGCGCGCCTTCAGCCCAGAGTCTTCGAGCCCAGCGACTTCGGTCTCATCGTCGACCACAGCAAGCTTGTCGTCCTGCTGCTGCACGCGGTCGTGCTGAGTCACTGATCCCCCTTCCGAAATCGCCAACCACAGGCCTGGGCTGCGGCCAATCGCATGGGGCGCATCGGCGCCCGACCCAGGTCATCGATCGGCCAAACCATCGGCCCATCGTATATCGACTCTGGGCCGCGACGGTGAGTTCCTAGTCGGTGGTGCGTGTGTTGTTTCGGTATCCAGATGCCGTGCCCCGATGCCATGGGCGGCGACTGGAGATGGTCGAGGTACAGAACCCTGAACACTGCGAACCCTTGTACTAATGATTGCCCAAACCAATCTGGCCGAGCGGCGATGTTGTGCCCGCCCCCGAACGATCGACTCACGCGATACGCCCAGCTTCACCGACCGGCCAGACCCGCCACCACGTGCTCGGCGACGGCCAGCGAACTTGTCCAAGCCGGAGAAACTGCGTTCAAAACGTGCGTGGAGTTTTGGTCTCCTCGAACCAAGAAGTCCATCTCCAAACCGCCGGTGGCCTTGTTCACCAACTGGGCGCGAATCCCGGGCTCCCCCTTACGCGTGAAGTCCTGCGCGCGGATACCAGGGACCAGTTCAGCCGCCTCTCGCGCCAGTACGCGGGTGGCGTACTTGGGGAGTTCCGAGCGGGTGAGGGCGATGGCGTCTTGTTCCCGGCTGCGGGCAAAGCTAGCCAAGCCGCGCAGCGTGTCGACAAGCTCGGCCGTTGCTAACCCTTGCAGGCCGTGATAGTTGTTTCGCCCTAGCACGGGCACGGCTGTTGGACCAATCTTGGTGGCCCCAGTCACCGTGGTGGTGACATGTACTCCTAGGAACGGGTTGCGGGGGTCCGGCACCGGATACACCAGTCGCTGTAGCTGGAACGGGGGCCAGTTGCCGTATCGGTACATGCCCTTGAATGGCACCACCTGATAGTCCGGACACATATCGAACCACTGCGCCACCCGGTCGGCCTGCAGTCCGGCGCAGTTGATGATGTGTCCGACCGACAGGCGCAGCAGTTCTTGTTCCTCTCTCGGTTGCCGTGCCACGCTGCTTGCCTGATCACCCAAGGCCCGCGCCGAGTTCGCACGCCTACCGTTGTTCGCCTCAGGCCCTTGGGCAACCGAGGCCTGCTTGGCGTTAGCGTATCG
>JAHZKU010000204.1 GCA_022600255.1 Actinomycetes bacterium
CCGATGCTGAACGCACCACCAAGGGCACGAACCAATCGTTTCGATCACTGGCCTTAATGCGGATCAAGTACATCCCTGGCTGCCAGTCCTGCGTATCCAGCGTCAGCGATGGCCGCCATTTGGCGAAGTGAGTCTGCGTCGCGGCAAGGTACCCCTCGCCCTGCTGATCCCTGCCTGGCTGTGCGGCCGAGCGAGCCACAAGCCGCGCTTGCGTATCGCCGTAGCTTCCCATCCGGTAGGCCTGAGCCCGCCAAGACTTGGCCTGCGTTGAGACGAACAGCGTGACAGCTTCACCAGCGAACACCGAGGAGCGGTCGGCGTAAACACCCGTCAGTTGCGGGTCTACGGCCCGCCTCAATCCACTACGCCAGTCGAGATTTCCGGGAAGTTCGTTCTCCGCCGCCAGGTCCCCAACTGCCACAGCGGTGGAGGTAGGTGACGGCGGGCCTGGCGCGGGCACAGGCGCTGCGCTAGGTTCCGGGTCGGAACTGCAGGCTGCCACCAGCAAACCCGCGCACAACAGGCCCACAAGGCCGGCTCGGCGACGGTCACGGCGGGCTATCCACCTGTGCTGATGCGAAGAACCCATGTGGCAAGTATGCGGGCAATCTGGCGAGACGACCTGAGCGACCGGCACAGCGCTTGACCGCGCTTGTGTGGTCCAAGTCACACTGATCGCCGTCCAGTCGCTATGACTCAGTTCACCGACGCCCCATGCATGTCTGATTCAGGACCGGGCAGGCCACTGTCATGCGAGAAACAACGAAGAGAAAGACACACAGACACACCCGTGCCCAGCGCTCCAAGACTGTTGCTGGCACGGCTGCCGCCGTGGCCCTGCTCGGTGGCCTCATTGTCGGAGCCGCCCCGACCAGCCAAGCGGCTGAGAGTGACTTCTCGATGACTACCGTCACCGAAGTCGCACAACCGGTTGTGAGCACGCAGAAAGCCGCCAAGAACGACGGGCCACAAATCCCAGTCGAGAAGAAGTTTGAGTTTTCTGCTGGCTGGGGCCACTCCAGTGGCCCGCACGCGGGCCGCTCCCACGCGGGCATCGACCTAGCTGCCCCGACTGGGACCCCGATCGTGTCAGCCACAGACGGCAAGGTGATCCAAGCCGGTGGCAACGGTGGCTATGGCAACCTCGTCACGATCCGCACCGATGACGGTCACGAAATCCTCTACGCCCATCTGAGCAAGATCGGCGTGAAGAGGGGTGACAAGGTCAAGGCTGGCGAGCAGATCGGCAAAATGGGCTCCACCGGATACTCGACCGGCCCCCACCTGCACTTCGAAGTGCAAAACAAGAAGGGCAACGCGATCAACCCCTTGAAGTACCTCGACATCAGCCACAAGCAGCTGGTGAAGGCCGGACAATAGGGCCAACCCAGCACAGCTGGGTCTCCACCAAAAGACGATCGTGCCTGTGCCCCAGTCTTATCGACTGGGGCACAGTGCTGTCCGGGATCGTTGGTCGTTTGTCCGGACCGCCCGAGCGACCCAGGACAACACCGGCTGCAACCCCGCAAATACCAGCGGCCAGCTACCGTGCTGCCAAGCTGCTACCCAAGGCAGCCGGCGCGCCACCAACCTCTCCAGCGGGAGGAGAGGGCCCCTTCCGTCCAACAGGGGTGACAGAAGCGGCGCGAGGAGCCCAGTGCCTACCAGCTGGGTTCCTTGCCGGGGCCAACCATGTTCGTGGGGTTGCCCCCACACTCGGTAGATTGGCCGGGTGGCGTATCAGATCAACTGCGTGTGTTTAGGGAACATCTGCCGGTCCCCAATGGCGGAAACCGTTCTGCGGGCCAAGCTGGACGAGGCGGGGCTGGGCCATCGCGTGATTGTGGCATCGTCGGGAACCTCTCGCTACCACATCAACGAAGACATGGACGCCCGGGCACGGGCCACCCTACAAGCGGCCGGCTACGATCCCCGCGATCACCGCGGCCGCCAAGCAACTGAGCGTACGCTGGCTGATTCCGACCTAGTCCTAGCCATGGACAACGCCAACCACGGTGAGTTGCTGATGCTGGCAGAACGCGCCCATCTCGATGCGGATCACGTTCGCCTCTTCCGATCTTATGATCCCCTAGCACCGGCATTGGCCGACGTGCCGGACCCGTATTACGGCCACGATGATGGGTTTGCCGACGTGTTGGGAATCGTGGAAAGGGCCGCCGCAGGGGTGACCGAGTTCGTGGCGGCTGAGTTTGAGCTCTAGTGCACGGCGTCATCGAGCAGCACTTGGCTGCAGCTGGCATTGCGACGCTTGCTGCGCAGCCGGTCACTGGCGGCGATATCTGCAGTGCCTGGCGAATCGACACGCCCACCGGCCCGCTGTTCGCCAAAGCCGCCAAACACACCCCGGCTGGCCCCGACCGCACCGTGGCCGCGGAGCCGACCCCTGCTGATCCGGGGATGTTCGTGTTGGAAGCCGCCGGATTGGACTGGCTTGCGCAAGCCGGAGCGCACACACCCGAGGTGGTTGCGGCCAACCAAGACATCCTGGTGCTGCAATGGCTCGACCACACCCGAGCCACGCCAGCGGCCGCCCACCGACTCGGAGCAGACCTTGGGCGCCTTCACAGCACACCGGCTGCGCACTTCGGCTGCCCCCCAGGCTCGTTGCAGGCAGCGTCTGGCTGGCTGGGCGCCCTACAGCTTCCGTTCGGTTCCTGGGATTCCTGGCCGCAGTTCTATGTCGAGGGCAGACTGCGACCCACTGCGGAGTTAGCGCGGGCAGCCGGAAGCTTACCCACGACCGGGCAAGAGCAGCTGACCCGCCTTTATGAACGCATTCTGACCGGAGACACCGATCTGCTTGGGCCGGACATCAGCCCACGCCGGTGCCATGGGGATCTATGGTCGGGAAACGTGCTCTGGTCAGTCAATGGCGCAGCACTAATCGATCCGGCGGCAACCGGCGGACACCCCGAGACCGACCTAGCCATGCTGCAGCTGTTCGGGATACCGCACTTTGCTGAAATCGTTCGAGGCTACCAAACCCAACGCCCGTTGGCCCTTGGCTGGCAGCAGCGAACTGCAATGCACCAACTGCTCCCACTCCTGGTGCATTGCGCCCTGTTTGGGAGCGGCTACTGGTCACAGACGCAGGCCACTCTCCAGCGGCTCACCACTGGGTAACTGAGCGTTGTAGGACTACTCCGCGGCTACGACAGTGAGCGTCAGGTTCGCAGCCACGTCGTGGTGCAGGGAAACCGAGACAGTGTGCTCGCCCACGTGTTTGATGGGTTCGGCAACACTGATGCGCTGCTTCTCGACATCCGGACCGCCAGCCTTCTTGATGGCTTGCGCGAGTTCCTTGGTCGTGACGCGACCGAAGAGTTGTCCCGCGTCCCCGGCTCGAGCCGAATACTGCAGTGACAACGCCTCAAGCTCCGCCTTGATCTCCTTGGCGTGGTCCAAGTCCCGAATCTGACGAACTTCGCGCGCCCGCTTGATTGAGGCAATCTGGCCCTCGGCACCCTTGGTCCACTGAATCGCCATCCCCTGCGGCACCAAGTAGTTGCGACCGTAACCGCTCTTCACTTCCACTACGTCTCCAGGCGCCCCGAGGTTGGCGACGTCCTGGGTAAGAATCAACTTCATCGTGATGTCCTTAACCGTTCTAGTGCTGGGTCGCGGTGTATGGCAGTAGCGCCATCTCGCGAGCATTCTTCACGGCCACCGCAATGGCGCGCTGGTGTTGGTTGCAGTTACCGGTGACCCGGCGGGCGCGGATTTTGCCTCGGTCGGAGATGAACTTCCGCAGAAGTCCGATGTCCTTGTAGTCCACATACTTCTTGCCATCTAGGCAGAACTGGCAGGGCCGCTTACGGATTGGCCGCGCGAGTTGCTGCTGTTGCTGTTGCTGCTTCTTTGCCACGTTTCTTTTCTTTCACTAGGCCGGTTGCTCACCGGGCCGATATCAGTACGTTGTTGGTTTCCGGGAATGACCGGATTAGAAAGGAGGTTCGTCGTTGGTTGGACCGCTCGCCCAGGGATCGTTGTTGGCCTGCGAGCCACCGCCCTGGTTGCCGCCGAAGCCGCCGCCTTGGCCGCCGCCGCCGTCCTGGCGCATAACCCGGTTCACCTTGGCCGTTGCACTCTTGAGCGCGGGACCAACTTCGTCAACTTCTACCTCGAACACAGTGCGTTTTTCACCCTGTTGTGTCTCGTAGCTGCGCTGCTTGAGGCGGCCCATCACAATGACGCGCATCCCCTTCTGGAGTGACTCGGCCACGTTCTCGGCGTACTGCCGCCAAACGCTGCAGCTGAGGAACAGCGAGTCGCCATCACGCCACTCGTTGGAGTTCTTGTCGAAGAACCGCGGGGTGGAGGCCACCCGGAAGTTAGCGACGGCCGCGCCGGAGGGGGTGAAGCGGAGTTCGGGGTCGGCCACGAGGTTGCCGACGACGGTGATGTTGGTGTCTCCCTGAGCCATGCTGATCCCTACGCTTCCGGCCGAACGACTTTGGTCCGCAAGACCGATTCGTTCAGGTTGAGTTGACGATCCAGCTCCGCAACCGCACCGG
>JAHZKU010000205.1 GCA_022600255.1 Actinomycetes bacterium
CTGTTGCTGATCAATGTGGTGATCGGATTCTTGGTGCCCAACATTGATTGGCGGGCGCATCTTGGCGGTGCGGTGGTGGGAGCCCTCGTGGCTGCGATCATGGCCTACGCACCCAAACAAAGTCGGGTGCTGTGGCAAACCCTCGGAGTCTTGGCCGTCAGTTTGGCATTGGTGGCCTTGATGGCTTTCGGGACGTTCCAGATTCAGCAGGTGCTGGTGCCACTGTCTGGTTAGCGCCGGGTATGGCGGCACGAAGGTCAACTCTGCCGGTGTGCCGCAGATAGCTTGGCGAACTCCTATCGCTTCGAGGCCCGTTCCGGTAACTGGTTCGCTGATGAGGGCTTTGTTACTCTTGAGTAACCCCGTCGTCGAGCGTGCAGGAGATCGCTATGACCCTCAGAGATGCCGTAATCGTAGGTGCCGTGCGCACGCCGGTCGGCGTTGGCAAGCCGGTGAAAGGAAACCTCAGCGGCGTTCACCCGGTAGATCTGTCGGCGGTGGCCTTGCAGGGCCTGGTTGCCGAGACTGGCATTGATCCTGGCGTGGTTGATGACGTGATCTGGGGTTGTGTCTCTCAGGTTGGGGAGCAAAGCTTCAATATTGGTCGAAACGCAGCCCTGACCGCGGGGTTCCCAGAATCCGTGCCGGGAGTAACCATTGATCGGCAGTGTGGCTCGTCGCAGCAAGCCGCGAGTTTTGCGGCGGCTGGTGTCATGTCCGGTCAGTACGATGTCGCCATTGCCGGTGGCGTCGAGGTGATGTCGCGGGTGCCGATGTTCTCCTCAGGTGAGGGCGGTGACGGCCCCTACTCGCAGAAGCTGCAGGATCGCTACGAAGGTCGCCTCGTTCCGCAGGGAATCAGCGCGGAAATGATTGCTGAACGTTGGAATCTGAGCCGTACCGAGTTGGATCAGATTGCCGTGGATAGCCATGAGAATGCAGCGCGCGCCAGCAAAGACGGCCTCTTCGCTGCTGAGATCGTCTCCGTCGCCACGGAAGCAGGCGACGTTGCCGAGGATCAAGGGATTCGACCGGGAACCACCCTCGATAGCCTCGCAGCGCTTCGAACTCCCTTCAAAGAGGACGGTGTTGTCACGGCTGGCAACGCATCACAGATCAGCGACGGTGCGGCGGCGCTGCTCATCATGACATCGGAGAAGGCCAAGGAGTTGGGCTTGCAGCCGATCGCTCGGTTCCATTCCTTTGCGGTGGCGGGTGTGGATCCCGTGATCATGTTGACCGGGCCAATCCCAGCCACCCAGAAGGTGTTGGCCGGTTCTGGGCTGAGTCTTTCCGACATCGGAGTCTTTGAGGTCAACGAGGCCTTCGCATCGGTGGTTGGGGCCTGGTACGCCGATACCGGTGCCGATCGTGCGATCACCAATCCGAATGGTGGAGCCATTGCGTTGGGACACCCGCTAGGTGGTTCGGGCGCTCGGTTGATGACCACCATGGTTCATCACATGCAGCGGGAGAACGTCAAGTACGGCCTGCAGACCATGTGCGAAGGCGGCGGCATGGCGAACGCGACCATTCTGGAGCTCCTCTGAGGAACCCAGTCCGTGGTGGAGTTGCTGCGCTGGCGTGTAGGATGACGCCAACGGCGGTAGGGGCAGTAGCTCCAACCCCAGGTGCGTCCGTTAAGAATCGTTTGCGGACCATGTCGGTCCGGCACCGGTTAGCTAGGAGGAGTGTCTGATGCCAGAGTCGAAGAAGCGTAAGACCACTCCATACACCCCGCCTACCGGGAAGGGCTCCAAGACTCCGGTCAAGATCGACGGCAGTCGCTGGGTGGCACCAGTGATGATTGCGCTTTTCGTGATCGGTCTTTTGTGGATCGTGGTCTGGTACATCGCACCTGACAATGCCTTGATGGGTTCCTTGGCCGGGTGGAACGTGGCGATTGGCTTCGTATTCATCGGCGCGGGTTTTATCCTCTCCACCCGCTGGCGCTAGCCCGCTTTCCACGACCAGCGACTACGCCCTGCATGGGGCTCTAACCGACTGTGTTGTTCACAGGTAGGAGCTAGGTTCACCAGGCAATCAACAGGTTTTCCACAGGCAACGCAGGCGTGGCATAACTCTCTGCATGGTTGCCTCTACTTCCTGTCACTAGTACAAGATCACTATCCAAAAGGGACATACTGGGACATTCCGCTGTGTATTTTCCACTACCTGTAGTGACCTGCAAGAGGTCTGGGTCACACGATTGTCCACAACCATCCACAGCATTCGGTGGACAACTCCCACGGCTGTTATTACAACCGTGTAGTTTTCCCCAGTTGGGGAGAACATGTGGATGAATTGGGCACGGATTCTTGGGAATCCAGAGGGCAGCCACATCCGGATGAGCGCCGAGGAAACACGATTTGCACCGCTTGCTGGTCACAGTCTCTATGCTGGCAATTAGCGTGCTCCTAGCCGCACGCAAAGGATCGATTGCGGTCTCATGCGAGTTCGGGGAGCGTGATGGCTCCGGCAAACGTCCCATTCGTATGGGCCGGTGCGCCAAGGGCAACTCGGCATTCTAGGGTCGTTGGCACTAGCGTTGAGAAGGCCCCCATTAGGGGCCGGTCGGCAGGGCGATAGGAAGGAGGGCGAGACGTGACAGCCACCAGTGAGATGAACGCCCCAACTGGGCCGCAGCCTCGCCCTAAGGGTCGTCGCAGAATCTCCGTATTCGGGGTGCTGGGCGAGATCCTCATCACGGTAGGAGTGGTGATCCTGCTGTTCGTAGCCTGGCAGCTCTGGTGGACAGACATCATCGCTAAGCAGGCATACAACGAGCAACGGACCGAGCTGCAGCAGGAGTGGGGCTTGGCAGACGACTTCACCGGGGCGCCCAAGCCAGTAGAGCCCAAGTATGGGGAGGCTTTCGGTCTTATCTACATCCCGGCTCTCGGTGACAAGGCTTGGGGGATTCCCGTCGTCGAGGGAACAGAGCGTGAGCCGCTGATGAAGGGCATGGGACACCACCCCGGGACCGCAGTTCCCGGCGAGGTGGGTAACTTCACCGTGGCCGGGCACCGAACCACATATGGAGCACCGCTGCATAACATCGAGACGCTCAAGCCGGGTGACGAGGTGATCATCGAGACCAAACATGGCTGGTACGTGTACGAGCTAGATAGCGATGAGATCATTGAAGCCTGGGAGGGCTGGGTGCTAGATCCAGTCCCCGGGCTGCCCGTGGATGAGAAACCCCAAGAAGCGCTCCTAACGCTGTACTCGTGTCATCCGAAGTTCTCAGCGGCTCAGCGCTACGTCTGGTTCGGAGAACTGATCGATGAGTACCCCAAGTCGGCCGGCACGCCGCCCGCCATTGAGGCAAGGGAGGCTGCCTGATGTACGCCTGGTTGTGGGACACGCTCCCGGGGCCCACCCCCGTTCGGTTCCTGTTGCTCGCGGTGCTGGCGCTGCTGATCTTGGCGCTACTATTCCTGGTGGTTTTCCCGGCTGTGGACTCCTGGCTACCTATTGATGAGTCGGAGATCAGCTCGGCGTCGGCCCACCCGGCGATTCACTCGCCCCTCTAGGGAGTGAGGGAACGGGTGCGCAGGAAGCAACCGTCGTTCGCTGGCTCCACCGTCCTATTGCTCCAGCGCACCCTTGCCAGCCATGATCTTCCAGCGGAACTTGTGCAGGCGACTGGATCTGGTGGCGGACTTCTTCGCTGAGTTCAGATTGAGAATGTAGCCTTTGCGCCGACCGGGCGTGAGCTGATCCCAGGCCTGCGCCAGCTCGGGGTCGGCTGCTAGCGCCTCCACCAGTTCGGCGGGCCATTCCAGTTCCCGGTCGTCGGGTGGTTCCCTCAGACCGGCTGCGGCGTAGGCCGCGGCCTCCGCCAGGTAGCGCGCAATCACGGGTCGCAGTTGGGACACACGGGTGGAGTTGGTGAAGCGGATAATGTCCGGGAATCGTGTGCTCGTCCCTTGCTTCTCTAGGACGCCGTCAGGGTCGGTCATGAGTCCGGCCTGGAAGAAGATAAGGCGAAAGTCTTGTCGGAATGCACCAATAATCACGATGTTGCGGTCGGCGTGCAGATAGCAGGGGTGGCCCCACTTGACTGTCTCAGCCAGACCCGCATCCAGACAGATCCCGCGCAGTTCCTTCAACCCGGCTGCCCAGTGCTGCGTGGAACAGTCCGGAGTTGCGAAGCGGTCACAGCGGCCGCAGCCTTTGTCGAAATAGTCATCAACGATCGTGATCATGCCGGTGATGTCCCTCCCGCGATACTTTCGTGGCCTCTTGAAGCCCCAGAGGGAACCATCTGGTTCCGACCGTTCTCTGAGATAGGTCCGGCCGGAATGATTCCTGTTCTCAGTCTGGCATGACGAGTCCTGTGGGCTGGATTTCCCCAGCTCTTGTACGTGTAGCTTGGGGCCCTTGCCCTCGACACGGCTGTGGAAACCACTCACGGTTGCTGGCTTGGTGACCAGTAATCACGGCACATGACTAGTAACCGGTCCTGAACCGGGAAGTCGTTAGCCCTATGCCGCGCGGGAAGGCAGAATGGAGAGGTGACCGTTCGCATCCTTGTCGTAGACAACTACGACTCCTTCGTCTTCAACCTCGTGCAATACCTGCAGCAGATCGGCGCGACGGTGGATGTCGTTCGAAACGACGCAGTGGACCTCGAATCCGCAAGCAACTACGACGGGATTCTGTTGTCGCCAGGGCCTGGGACACCACGCGATGCCGGCGCGTGCATGGAGATTGTGCAGAAACTTGGCGCCAACCTTCCCATATTCGGGGTGTGTCTAGGCCACCAAGCGATTGCGGAAGTCTACGGAGCCACCGTGAGCCAGGCCCCCGAACTGCTGCACGGCAAGACCTCCCTGGTGCAACATGACGGCCAGGGGGTATTCTCCGATCTGCCGTCACCCTTCACAGCGACGCGGTACCACTCGTTGGCCGTAGAACCCGAGACAGTTGGCGAAGACCTGGTGGTCACCGCAACAACGGCTTCTGGAGTCATCATGGGATTGCGACACAAGACCCTGCCGGTTCGCGGCGTTCAGTTCCACCCCGAATCGGTTCTGACCGAACATGGTCACCACCTGCTCGCCAACTGGCTGGTGGAGTGTGGCGAGCAGGATGCGGTTGCAAACGCAGCCGGATTGTCACCCTTGGTCCACACGTAGCCAGCCCATGGGCAACGGGCCGACGGGTCAGCGTGGAACATGCACAAAGATGCATTACCGCCACCGTACGGCCACGCCCAGCCCCGGAACATCCGTCGGCTCGCCTGTGCCCGCCACGCCGGCTCTCGGCAGCGCAGGGCCGGGTGGGCCGGCTAGCTAGACCGATAGCAGCGTCTCGTTGCCACCGTCACGGGCGCCAAGAGAGCGCTCCGGACACCCACTGTTCCTGGCGCGGGTGCGGGGGCTCCTGAGCCAAGTTGGGTCAGGAGTCGTCCCCGAGCCCGCTTAGTTTCCGCCCAGGTTGTTTTCGGCTAGGTCTGGCTCCTGCGGCGGCCCTGACTGGCCCTGGCGGTCCGGGTTGGCCGGGGCCTGGGTGGACTGGGTGTCCGTGGGGGTGGGTGTGCTGGTGGGCCCACTGGAGACCGTGATCGTTACCGTGCTCCCTCTGCTGACAGTGTTACCAGCGTTCGGGTTCTGGGCGGTGACAGTACCGGCAGATTGGGAACTGGACTCTGTGATAACCGTGACGTCGAGACCTACGTTCGACAGGGCCGACTTAGCCTGTGATTCGCTGTTCCCGACCACGTTTGGCACGGTCACTTGTCCGTTAGAGACGCTGATGTTCACTTCTGTTCCCACATCCACCGAACTGCCCTGGTCCGGTGATTGGCTCAAGACATACCCGCTGGGTTGGTCGCTATCGGTTTCGGTGACACTGCCCAGTTTGAGTTGTGCTGATTCCAGCGCTGACTTGGCCTGATCTGAGCTCTGCATGCCGACGACGTTCGGTACCGCTACCTGGCCGGGGCCGCCAGAGATGGTGACATTGACGGCTTGACCCTTCTCGAGGGACTCGCCCGAAGAAGGGTCCTGGGACAGGATCGTGTCCGGATCCTTGTCAGAGGCTTCGGCGGTTTGGGTGCCTAGACGCAAGCCAACGGCGTTCAGCGTGTTGCTGGCCTCGTCGACACTCTGGTTCACCACACTTGGCACGGTGACCTGTGGTGCGTCGCTGTTGCCGAACAGGGTCGTGGCAAGTGCGATGGCGCCGCCAAGCAGCACCAGCACGCCGACGACGATGCCGACCCACACCCACGGGCTGCGCTTCTCCTCTTCCTCTTCGGTGTTCACCGGGGTCGGGGGCGCAGTCACGGGCGGCATCATGGCGGTTGGGTCGCCAGTACCAGCGGCCGCAGCCGCTGCCACAACAGGCACGGGCGCTGTGACGGGAGCGCCCACAATGGCGCGATCGATGTCGGCTTTGAACTCGTTGGCGGATTGGTACCGGTCGTCCGGATTCTTGGCCAGCGATCGCATGACAACCGCATCGACTTGGGGCAGGACTTGGCTATCGATCTCGGACGGTGGCGTGGGTTGCTCACTGACGTGTTGGTAGGCAACCGAGACCGGGGACTCGCCAATAAACGGGGGCCGACCCGTCAGCAATTCATACAACACACACCCAGTCGAGTACAGGTCGGAGCGGGCGTCGACAACTTCGCCACGCGCCTGTTCGGGGGATAGGTACTGTGCGGTGCCCATCACCTGCGAGGTGGCGGTCATCGTTTGACCTTGGGAGGCCAGGGCCCGGGCAATCCCGAAGTCCATCACCTTCACTTCACCGGACTTGGTGAGCATCACGTTGGCCGGTTTGATGTCCCGGTGCACAATGCCGTGGCGGTGGGAGTAGTCCAAGGCGGCCAGGATTCCAGAGGTGATCTCCAAGGCGCGCTCCGGGAGCAGACGCCGGCCACTGGCCAACAGCTGGCGCAGTGTCATTCCGTCCACGTGTTCCATCACGATGTATGGCACGGTTACGGCGCTAGGCCCGGAGCCCAACGTGTCCTCGCCGGTGTCATAGACAGCCACAATGTTGGGGTGGTTCAAACCCGCGGCGCTGTGCGCCTCCCGGCGGAAGCGTTGGTGGAATGAGGGGTCGCGTGCCAACTCGGGACGCAGAATCTTGACAGCAACCCGGCGTCCTAGGCGCAAGTCGTATGCTTCGTGGACCTCGGCCATCCCGCCGCGCCCCAACGTATCGCCGATCTCATAACGATCGCCGAGCATGGTTTTGTCGCCATGGGGCACCATCGGCTCGGCGCCCTCATTTTGCGCGCCTGAGTCTTGGGGGTCTTGTTCGTTACCCTCGGTCATCGGTGTTTCCCTCCTGCGGTACCCCACGCACCGTTTCAGACCAACTTGCCGCGAAAGGTCGCAAAACGATAGCAAAGCACAGACCCGTTACCACCTTGTTGCGGTATTCGGGCCAGCCTTTCCTAGAGTAGTGTGCCCGAGCCAGCAATCCCACAAAGCGGGCCGTGACGCCGACCACGGCCAGGCAGGCGACCCTTACCGGCCCAGAATCGCTTCCATGACCGAGCGCGCGATCGGACCCGAACTGGAGTTTCCGCCCCCGCCGCCTTCCTCCAGCACCACGGCCACCGCAACCTCGGGGTTGTCGGCGGGTGCAAATGCGATGAACCAAGTGGTGTTGGCGGCGCCCTCTGTCGTCTCGGCGGTACCGGTTTTCCCGGCCACTCGTACCCCAGGAATCTGGCCGTTCGAGCCCGTGCCGCTTTGGACCACCGAAACCATCATGGCGGTCAGATCGCGGGCGTTATCTGGGGACATGGCCTGTTGGAACGACTCTGGGGTGGTGGTGTCCAGCACTTTCAGATCCGGGCCACTGATTTCGGTGACCAGGTACGGCGCCATGGTCAGCCCCGAGTTCGCGATCGCGGCCGCGACTTGTGCCATGTTCAGCGCCGTGGTTTGTACGTCGCCCTGGCCGTAGCCGGTGATCGCGGTTTGGGCGGCATCGGGGTTCTCAGGGTAACGCCCGGCGGCGGAGGGCATCGGAACCTCAAAGCTGGTGCCGAAGCCGAACGCCTCGGCTTGCGCCCGCATGGCGTCGTCGCCAAGTTGGTTTGCTAGCCAGGCAAACGCGGTGTTGCAGGAGACTGTCAGGGCTTCTGTCAGCGAGATGCTGCCCAGGTCACCGGAGAAGGCGTTTCCGATGTCCGTGCTGGTTCCGGGAAGCCGGTATTTGGCCGGACACGGAACCGAGCTTTGCGGGTTGAACCGCCCAGACTCCAGTGCTGCGGCGGCCGTAACGACCTTAAACACCGATCCGGGTGGATTCGTGGACACTAGGGGCCGGTTCAGCAGGGGTTGATTGGGGTCATCGATCAGGGAGTTGTAGTAGCGCGTGACCTCTTTGGAGTTGTTCGAGGCCAGGTTGTTGGGGTCAAAAGAGGGGGACTGCGCCAGCGCCAGCAGTTGACCGGTCTTTGGTGCGATCGCTGCTACCGCGCCCTTCCGTCCCCCGAGCCCGTTGAAGGCCGCGGCCTGGGCTGAGGCATTAATCCCGAGCGTAACGGCGCCACCCTGTGGGTCTCGGCCCGCGAACAGTTGCTGCAGTCGGTCAAAAAGGAGTCGATCGTCAGTACCGGACAGAACGGAGTTCTCTGCGCGCTCGATCCCCGTGGCGCCGTATACCTGGGAGTAGAAGCCAGTGACTGGGGCGTATGGTTCGGGGCTGGTGTATTCCCGTTGGTACTTTAGGTCGCCGCTGGTTTCCACGCTCTTGGCTACCGCTTGGCGTCCGACCAGAATTGGCCCACGTTCCCGGGAGTACTCCTGCAGAATGGCGCGGGCATTGCCAGAGGCGTTGCGGTACTCGTCGGCCTTGAATACCTGGATGTAGGTGATGTTTGCGATGACCGCCAGCAGCAGGATTGCCATGACTGCGGAAACCCGAATGATGGAGCGGGTCATAGCCGCACCACCTGCGTCAGCGCATCATCAGGAGACGTCACCACCGGGTCCGGACGTCGAGTCACATCCGAGATTCGAAGCAGAATTCCAATCATGATCCAGTTCGCGATCAGCGCTGATCCACCCGCTGACATGAATGGGGTGGTGAGGCCGGTCATCGGGATCAGTTTGGTCACACCCGCCGCCACAACAAAGACCTGCAGGCCGAATACGGTGGCCAAACCAGTGGCCAACAGGCGCCCGAACACGTCTCTGCAGGCGACGGCCGTGCGCAACCCGCGTTGCACCAGAATCCCGAATAGAAGCAGAATCGCGATCAGCCCGGTCAGGCCCAGTTCCTCCCCGAAGGACGCCAGAATGAAGTCACTGTTCGCGAAAGGGACCAGTTGCGGGTAGCCCTGGGCCCAGCCGGTCCCCAGCAAACCTCCGTTGGCCAGTCCGAACAACGATTGCACCACTTGGAACCCGGTACCCTCGGCGTCGGCGAACGGATCCAGCCAGATTTCAAAGCGGACCCGTACGTGGCTGAAGGCTAGGTAAGCAAAAACCGCGCCGGTTGCTGCGAAGATCAGCCCAAGCAGCACCCAGCCGCGTCGTTGCGTTGCCACATAGAGCAAGGTGATGAACAGCCCGAAGAAAATGACCGCCGTGCCGATCTCAGACTCGAAGGCGATGATGGCCATCGCGAGCAGCCACCCCGCTAGCAGTGGGCCGAGGTCACGTCCGCGCGGCAAGGGCACGCCGAGGAACTTGTTCTTGACCACCTTCAAGCTCTCGCGCTTGGTCACTAAGTAGCCCGCAAGGAAGATGGTCAGGGCGATCTTGGCCAGTTCCGCAGGCTGGAAGGTCAGGGAGCCGATGCGGATCCACAAGGTGGCGCCGTTGATTGTCTCCCCGATCCCGGGGGCCAGCGGCAACAGGAGTAGGACAACACCGATGAACAACGAGATGTAGGTGTAGCGCTGCAACTTGCGATGGTCGCGCACGATCAGAAAGACCAGGGCCACCAGCAAAATTCCGACAATTGTCCAGGTGAGTTGGCCGAGTACTGCTGGGGTTGGTTCTGGGCTGGCGTTCTCTTGAGCGCGTTGCGCCTCGGCGATATCCAACCGGTAGATCATCACCAAACCGAGGAAGTTCAGCAGGTACGCGGTTGGCAACATAATGGGTTCGGCGTACGGGGCCAGAAAGCGCACCGCAAGGTGGCCCACCAGCCCAACGCCGGCTAGGACAGCAAGGGCGATCCACAACTCGTTGTCGATCCCCTCCCCGGATGCCAAGGCGGTGTTGAACATCGCATAGCCACCGATAATGAAGGCCAAGACCATCAGGCCAAGTTCGGTGTTGCGCCGGGTTGGCTGGACCCGAGTGATCTCGCGCGGCGTAGCGGTAGAAGTGGCCATTAGGGGTTCACCTGGTTGGAGCCTTCCCCGGTCCCGGCCTCGGGTGAGTCGGGACATCCGGGCAGTTTGGGGTTCACTTGGCACTCGGCGGCGCGCTGGGCAAGCTCATTAGCGACCCCGGTGGCAACTTCCAAACTTGTGGTCGGAATGCCCGTCTCCACTCGGCTTTGATCGTAGCTGGGCAGCGCGGCGACCTCCGTATCCGTCTGGTTCTCTGGCACCTGTAGCGGGATCGGGCCCAGGGTGCCGGGAACCCCATGAAACACCGTGACCCGACCATCCAAGTCGGCCACGTACCACTGTCCGCCCAGCCACCACAGGAGGGCGGCACCAACGATCGCCAGCAGCAGGACAAAGCTGGCGACGACGGCTGCGGCCACCTTCACCCAGCGGGAACGCGACGCATCAGGTGTCGTCGGTGATTCCACGACGGCAATGGGTTGGGTGGGCCGCTCAGGCTCTGGCACCGTGGTGGCACGCTGACGCGGGCGAGGATCGTCGGGGTCGAGTTGCTCATCAACGGGCCACGGCACGTTGGGCAGCTTGGCCCTGTTGGCGGGCTCCCCGGCGGCCCCGACAACCACTGGAAGCCGATCGCTGCTTCCTTCCCGCACCCCTTGCAGGACATCGGCAATCACCACCGTCACGTTGTCCGGGGCGCCACCCTCCAAGGCCATGTCCACGAGCCGGGTGACGGCCCCAGTAGGATCGGCATCATTCTTGAGCACCTCGGCGATCCTGTCATCGGACACGACGCCGGTCAGGCCGTCGCTACACAGTAGATACCGGTCGCCAGCCTTGGTCTCACGCATGGACAGGTCTGCTTCAACCGGGTGGATCCCGTCCACGGCCCGGATTAGCAGATTCCGTCGCGGGTGGCTCGCAGCCATCTCAGGGGTGATCTCGCCAGAATCCACGAGCGTCTGTACATAGGTGTGGTCTTTGGTGATCTGCGACAACTGGCCGTCTCGTAGTCGGTAGGCGCGCGAATCGCCCACGTGCACGATTCCGACCCGATCGCCATGCCAGTGCATGCCAGTAACAGTGGTTCCCATCCCCTGGTTAGCGGGGTCAGCGGCGATGACGTCGCCGATGCGCTCGGTGAGTTGGTCGACGCCGTCCGCCATGCTCTCCAAGACTTCCTCGTCCGAGAGGCTTCCAGCATCAATCTCGGCGAACGTCGCCACGGCCATCGCGCTTGCCAGCTCCCCCGCGGCGTGACCGCCCATCCCATCGGCCACCATGAGCAGATGGGAGTCGGCGAAGCCGGAGTCTTCATTCCCGGTTCGCTGCAGACCGATGTCTGATCTTGCCGAGAAGCGCAATCGATTAACCATTGGCTATTTCTGCACCTGCATCTCTGTGCGGCCGACGCGAAGGGGCGTCCCAACCGGGAGGACCGTGGCCTGGGTCAGCCGGGTCTTACCCAGCCAAGTGCCATTGGTGGATTGCAGATCCTCGACCACCCAGTCGTTGCCAGCGGGATAGATACGGCAGTGATTGGTGGAGGCGTAGTCGTCATCCAACACCAAGGTGGAATCCTGCGCCCGGCCGATGGTAATGGGAGTGGCGCCTAAGGGAACCACAGTGCCAACGAGCGGGCCTTCGGTGACCACCAACCGGGTGCCTTTCCCGGTTTTGGCCCGACGGGGCGGTTTCTTCACGGGTGGGGCGGGTGCGGCCACGGCCACACCGGCCGGTCGGGCTTCTCGCGGGGCGCGCAGGTCGCGACGCAAAGCGCTGAGCGTCGTCAGGACGCCGACCCACAGCAGGACTAAGAACCCCAGGCGAAGCAGTGTCAGCGCGAGTTCACTCATTACACGTCCCGGTAGGTAATGGTGGTGGAGCCGATCTGGACTTGGGCCCCGTTGTGGAGCGGGGCCTCAGCCACCTTGCGACCATCAACCAGGGTGCCGTTCGTTGACCCGAGATCTCGCACGATCACAGGTAGGCCCAGCACGATTTCGGCGTGGGCCCGGCTGACTCCGGGATCCTCCACTTGGATGTCGGCTCCGGCGCCGCGACCGAGCCGAGTGTGGCTCTTGGTGAGGGGATACGAGGCACTGCCGATCATCAAGCGAGGGTGACCCGTCGCCTCACGGGGAGGCATGGGATTCACTGAGGGACTACTCACTGGCGCGCTGTCCGCATGAGCCTGGGACCGCACCTTAAACACCCCAGTCTTCAGTGCGGGGGCCTCGTGGAATCGAACATCCACCGCCCCCAGGAACGTGTAGCGCTGTTCGGAGGCGTACTGGCGAGCGACATCGGCCAGCTCCGCGCGCATCTGGTCGGCGTAGACGTCCAGCCGAGAGATGTCCTCGGTGGAAAGATCGACCGTGAACACGTTGGGAACCACGGTGCGTCCCTGGCTGACGATCGCGGCCCGGGTGTCCATTTCCTTTTGAATGAAGGAGGCGAGTTCCACTGGCTCGACCACGTCACGGAATGCACTCGCGAAGGTACCGTTAACAAGCTGATCCAAGCGCGCTTCGAAGTTGTCCAACAGTCCCACCGAGGCTCACCTCCCTTTCCCGATCCGGTCAGTTCGTCCTCGTGCCCGCGAACGTCGATCTCCGCATCTTTGCTCCCATGCCAATCGGTCCAGGAGAGCTGCAATGCGATCCGTTTTGTCGTGATGCTACCGATGTTGCGGTCGGTGTGCTGACGTTCGGGGTTACTGATCAGTTACGAGTTGGGCCAGTCCGCCGTATAGGGGTGGGTAGCCGGCCTCGAGCGCGAAGTCTCGTCTTTGACCGGTGCTAGGATTGTGTGGTTGCCCGGGCGGTGCTCGGGCCAAGCGCGAGTGGCGGAATAGGCAGACGCGCACGGTTCAGGTCCGTGTGCCCGAAAGGGTGTGGGGGTTCAACTCCCCCCTCGCGCACTCTGGGCTAATTGTGGAATTGGCCAGGTCCTGTTTGCGGAATGCATTCTCCGGGCTGCTGGCCGGGTCGATCCCCTTTTGTTGGTGGGCCAGTGTGCCCAGACCACGGCTGGTCGTTGGCTCTACCCATCACTCTCCGATCGAGCGCTGGCGCTATTGATCGCCTTGCGGATGGTGTCTCGGCTAACACCAAGTGTGCGGGCGATGGTGCTGATGGGTGTGCTGCCGTCGCGCAGGTCGATGACGGTGGCACGTTGCTCGGCGGTCAGTTTGGGGAGCCTGCCGCCTTTGCGGCCTTGCTTGGCGGCGGTCTCGAGTCCGGCTTTGGTGCGCTCGCTGATCAGTTCACGTTCCATTATGTGGACACTTTCGCACTGTCAAGGACCCCTGGGCCATGGCCACTTTCCAAGGGTGGCGACAAACGAGTCGGGGTTGAGGTTGCTCGGCAGGGATTCCCTCGCAAATCGGTGTTCCGGCCGGGATTCGCGCGGAGTGGCGAAAACGTCCATTTCTCGCCAATTGCTACTCGAACCCTTACTAGCCGGGGGTCCCAATGGAAACGGTCGGGGCCGCTGCGAGCGTAAGCCCTCGTCGGCGATGGGGTGGATTCAAGTCGGGTGACTCGATCGGTGATGCTGCCCTCGGAGGTCGATCATTCGACACGTGCAGGCTCGGGCTGGCACGATTAAGCGGCCGTCAGCGCTTGCGGCTTCAGAGGGAGAATCTCATGTACGTAGTTGTGACGACTGTCGAGGTCGAGCCGGGGTCCGTCGAGAGGCTTGCCGAGCTGTTTGACTCCACGAATCGAGACCTCGTGGCGGGACACGATGATTGGATTGCGGCCTACTTCACAGCGAATCGAAGCACCAACATGGTGACGGTGGTCGCGCATTGGCGTCAGGCATCGTCTTACGAAGTGCTCCGGTCTAGCGCCGAGTTCCAGTCGACGATGGTGAAGTTCGCGGAGAGCTTCGTCGGGCCGCCAAGTGTTTCGGTGAACGAGGTCCTGGTCGAGATGTAGGTCAATAGCCGCGAGTGTCCGGCCCCTGTCGACAGGCACCCCGTTCAAAGCCTTGGCGACCGGGGAGTTCATCGAGGAGCAAATCTTCAACTGGACGTACGCCGATGAGCAACGCGCTAAGCACGAGTGGACCGAGCGCAACCCATCGACCGCGAATCCGTACGGTGCCTTGCCGGAGATGCGGCTGCTGACCTATCAGATGCCCGACGAGCTGATAGCGATCGCCGCCAGGGCGAGTTCGACGAGTTCGACCTCGGTGAGTTCTTCGCGGCCACAGGCACCGGAACCGAGGCGCGTTTCGAACACAAGAACGATGGGCAGAAATGGTTGGACATCATTCGCGGTGCGTATGCGCCGACGCAGGTGGACAACCTCAAACTCGGCGCGAAGAAGCCTCCGTTCCCCTACTCCGACGTGCGTCTGCTGCCCTACCTGAACCATTCGTTCTGGTTCCTGCGGTCCGTGGCGTCCTACCATGCCATGGCCAACCTGCTGGCCGAGAAGCAGAACGTGTTCTTCCACGACTACAAGGTCCTCACCGTCGCCGGTACCGGCGCGGGGGGCCGGCTCGCCTCAGCCGCGTGCAGGACGAAACCCTGCTCGCCCGGTTCTGGCTTGGGCATCACCGTGCATGGTGATTCTCCGAATCCAGATTGGTTGGGAAAACCGGCTGGACACTCTTGCAGAGAGGCTGCCTGGCCCA
>JAHZKU010000206.1 GCA_022600255.1 Actinomycetes bacterium
CGTCCGCGATCTTGATGGTGTTGTTCTCGCTGGCCAGGATGGCGTGGGAGAGGTCGTTGCCGACCTTTTTGGCGTCCACATCAAAAGCGGCCACGAATTCGATGTCACCGACGTGGTAGTCGCCGAACTGCACGTGCATCAGACCTGGGACGCGCGTCTCCGGGTCGGCGTTGCGGTAGTACTCGACTCCCTGGACCAGGGATGAGGCGCAGTTGCCAACGCCAACGATAGCGGCGCGGATCTTACCCATTGCTGCTCTCTCCTTCATTCTCCGGTAGGCCAAAGCCGCTGACCGGTCTAGTTCTGACTCGCGGGTTTTCCACGGTCAGCGGTTTCTTCTGATTCATGTTGGATCAACTCGTGAAGCCACACGACTTCGCGTTCCACCGAGTCCAACCCATGTTGCTGCAGCTCCAATGTGTAGCTGTCGAGCCGTTCTCGGTTGCGACCTAGAGCGGCGCGTAGGTTGGCGAGCCGCTCCTCGAGCCGACTGCTACGGCCTTGCAGGATGCGCATGCGCACCTCACTTTTGGTACGGCCAAAGAACGCAAGATGCACCCCAAACCGCTCGTCTTCCCAGGCTTGCGGACCAGCGTCATCTAGCAGTTCGGCGAGGCGCTCTTTGCCATCTGCGGTCAGGCAGTAGACAACCTTGGCGCGGCGCCCGGACAGCACCGGCGCGGTCGCGTCGGGGGGCCCGGCTTCTTCGATGTAGCCCTTGGCCAGCAGGTCCTTCAGGCACGGGTACAGGGAGCCATACGAGATCGCGCGAAACGTGCCCAGCACTCCGTTGAGCCGCTTACGCAGCTCATATCCGTGCATTGGGGTGTCTTGGAGCAGGCCGAGGACCGCAAATTCCAAGACGCCACTGCGTTTCGCCATTGGGTCTCCTCCTTCGCGGATTCGGGTCGATGCCAGCAGGTGAGATCCTACGCATCTCAACTATCGGATGTATATATCGACACGCTCTAACTGCTTAGTTATATCGTACTGACTATATCGAGACAGGTATATCAGATGGCTGTCACCAATAGATATATCGAGCCGATATAAAAGACTATACAGATGTAGCCATGGGGGCACAAGGCTTTGTCCGAATCTCATCTCAATCCGGGTCCCATCGGTCGTGTGCGGCCAGGCCGATGTTAGCTTCACAGCAACGGAGTTACCCCACGAAGGCTGAGGTGAATGATGGCGAGTTCGACGCAACACGATCTGGCCTCAGCAGCAGCGGCAGGGAATCTTAACGAGACAGTGGTGCGGAAGCGCTCCCTGAGTGGTAACGCTGGCGACCGGCTCGTTCGGCTCGCGGCCGGGGCCGGGCGCCTCCTCCCGATCGGGAACCCCACGCGACACGGTGTGAGTGTCACTCGGAACCTCTCTTATACGGGCACAGACCACAAGGCCCATCGCCTAGATCTCTATCGACCCGAGGTTGCCACTGGCCCATTGCCCGTCATCCTTTACATCCACGGTGGTGCGTTTCAGATTCTTTCGAAGGACACGCACTGGACCATGGGGATGGCGTTCGCAGCCCGCGGCTTCATGGTGGTGTCGATCAACTACCGCCTGGCGCCCAAACACAAGTTTCCAGCGGCCAGCCAGGATGTCGCTTCGGCATACAGCTGGGTGGTGCGCAACATCGGCCACCACGGCGGCGACCCCAATCAGATTGTGGTGGCCGGGGAATCTGCCGGCGCTAACCTGGCGGCGTCTGTGGCCGTAATGGCGAGCTTCGACCGTCCAGAACCCTGGGCGAAGGCGGTGCTTGGCACGGGTGTCTCCCCGATCGCCTGCATTCCAGCCTGCGGCATTCTTCAGGTCTCCGATACAGATCGCTATCGGCGGCGGGGCACGATTGCGAAATGGGTGACGACCCAGATCGAAGCTTGCGAGCGGGTCTATTTAGACGGGGCCGAATTGGGTCAGGGTGGGTCGGATCTAGCCGATCCGCTCCTAGTGATCGAGTCTGGGGCCCAACCGCACCGACCTTTGCCACCCTTCTTCGTCCCGATCGGAACTCGAGATCCGCTGTTGGACGATTCCCGTCGGCTGGAGCGTGCCCTGCAGGAGCGCCACGTTCGAGTAGAGGCCAAGTACTACAAAGGTGGGATTCACGCTTTTCACGCCGTACCCACGATGAAAACGGCCAGCCGGTGCTGGCAGGACAAGTTCGATTTTCTGGACTCAGTGTTGGCCGAGCGTGTTGGCCCCGCCAAGATTCCGCACGCGCGACGGCCAGCGGTGCCGGGCGCCATGGATGACTGGTACGTCTAAGTGCGCACTCGCCAAATCTGATTGCGGAATCGCATCTTTGGCAGCCACGAATGATGTGCTGCAGTCGCAAATCTGACTGCGCTGGTGACCTCTGCCACTCCGGGCGTTGCGGGTGAATAACGACTGGGTATTCGGGCATACGAACCATGTTCTGAATCTCGTCTGAAACGTAGGCTAAAAATATGGTTCCACCGCATCACTCCGTGCCCAAGGGCACGCGTGTCGGGGCTGGGCCGCGCCCGAAACCGGCGCGAGAGCCGTTGCCCGATCCGGAGGATGTTGTTGATCCCACGCAGCCTCGCCAAGTGGTGGACTACGCGATGAAGCGGCGGGCGGCGTTGCGCACCCTGCTGCGTCAAGGTCTGCATGAGGAACTCTGTGATGCAGACCCGATGCTTCTGCGGACAGCCAAGTGGCACGGTGAGCGCAGCGACGTCAACTGCCCGGTTTGTCGCAAGCAGAAGCTAACGCACCTGACCTACACCTTCGGTGCCGAGATGGGCGAGACCTCTGGTCGCGTCCGCAGCGGTGAGGAAGTCGTCGAACTCGCCCACGAGTACGGCGCCTTCCGCGTTTATGTCGTTGAGGTTTGCGAGCGCTGCTCGTGGAACCACTTAGTCCTGTCGTACGTCTTGGGTGATGGGCGTCCGCGCATCCCCGCGAGACGCACAAAGAAAGCATGGGAGAAGTAGATGAGTTATCCACGTTCGGGTAAGACCGGGTTTCGCCGATGGCTCCCCTCATGGAAGTTTGTGCTCGGTGGCTTTGCCCTCGTGATTCTGGCCGGGGTCGGGTCCTTCGCCGCCGCGGTGTTCCTATTTCCGGTCCCCCAGCCCAATGATGTTGCCGTCGCGGAGAGCACCAAAGTGATGTACGCCGACGGTAAGCGCGAGATTGGCCGGCTCGGTGATGTCCGCCGCACCTGTGTTGATCTGGACCAGGTGCCGCAGCAGACCCAAGAGGCGATTCTCGCGGCCGAAGATCGCGGCTTCTACGAGCACGGTGGCTTCTCCTTAGAGGGCATCTCCCGCGCATTGGTCAACAACTTCACTGGCGGCTCCACCCAGGGTGGCTCGACCATTACCCAGCAATATGTGAAGAACGCCTACCTGACCCAGGAGCAAAGCATCCTGCGTAAGGCCAAGGAGTTGGTGCTGGCCGTCAAGATGGAGACCATCGAGTCCAAGGACCAAATCCTAGAGAACTACACCTGCACGATCTACTGGGGTCGTGGCGGCTACGGCGTGCAATCGGCCGCTGAGCTCTACTTCGGTGTGGATGCCAAGGATTTGAACTTGAATCAAAGTGTGGCGCTGGCCGCCATCATCCGCTCTCCAGGAAACTACGAACCAACCGAATACAAGGCGGCTCTGCAAGAGCGGATGGACTATGTCACCGACGGCATGGTGGAGAAGGGCTGGATCACCCAGGCCGAAGCCGACGACGTATCGATGC
>JAHZKU010000207.1 GCA_022600255.1 Actinomycetes bacterium
CCGCCGTGGTGTAATCGGCAACACATCGGACTTTGAATCCGACATTCCAGGTTCGATCCCTGGCGGCGGAGCTTTGCCGGGTAGAGCCGCTATCCTCAGTGGTTGGACCTGCTCTAACCACGGGAGACCACATGTCGTACCAAGGCCCGTCAGCGGTTGTCATTCTGGCCGCTGGCGCCGGGACCAGAATGCGGTCCCAAACCCCCAAAGTGCTTCACGCAATTTGTGGTCGACCCTTAGTCGGGCACGTTGTGGCGGCGGCCCTCGATGCCGGCGCACAGCACACCGTGGTGGTTTGTGGGCACCAGCGCGATGCCGTTGAGGATTACTTGGCACGGGATTGGCCAGCAGTGATCACCACGGTGCAGGAGGAGCAGAATGGCACCGGGCATGCCGTGCGCGTCACCCTGCAGCAACTAGCTGGCGCGGGGGTGAGTTTGTCCGGCGGGCCCGTGGTTGTGGTTTCGGGGGATTCGCCACTCCTGACAGCGGAAACGATTCAAGATTTGGCTCGCACACATGCTGCGGAGTCCGCGGCCGTCACTGTCTTAACGGCTGTACTGCCCGATGCCACCGGATACGGTCGAGTGATTCGCGATTCGGCCGGCGCCATCGTGGCCAACGTCGAACACAAGGACGCAGACGCAGCCACGTTGGACATCAACGAAGTCAACTCGGGCATGTACGCGTTTGACCCGCAGTTTCTCGGGTCCGCCGTAACCGAGTTGAGTACCCAGAATGCGCAAGGGGAAGAGTACCTGCCGGATCTGATCGCCATTGCGCGCGAACAGGGTCGCGTCGTGGCGGGTCTGGCGGTGGATCCGCTGGAGATTTCTGGAGTCAACAACCGCTTCCAGTTGGCACAATGCGAGACCGCCATGCGCGCCAGGGTGAATCAGCGACACATGGAGGCCGGCGTCACCATGGTTGATCCTGCGTCCACCTACATCGATGTCACGGTGGATATTGAGGCAGATGTGACCTTGGAGCCAGGGTCGATTCTGCGGGGAGCGTCCGAAATCTCCGCGGGGGCGGTGGTCGGGCCGGATACGACCTTAATCGACACTGAGGTGGGTCCGGACGCGACCGTGAATCGGTCGCATGCGCAGTTGGCGGTGGTAGGGGCCGAAGTCCACGTTGGTCCCTTCTCATTCCTGCGCCCCGGCGCGATCTTGGCGCAGGGCTCGAAGGTCGGGGCCTACGTTGAGGTCAAGAATTCCTACGTCGGCCCGGGCTCAAAGGTGCCGCACCTCTCGTACGTGGGCGATGCCACGATCGGAGCTGGCAGCAACATCGGCGCAGCCACGATTTTTGCCAACTATGACGGCGTGGGCAAACACCCCACCACCATTGGTGATGAAGTTCGTGTTGGCAGTGACACCATGTTGGTAGCACCCGTGGAAATCGGAGATGGCGCCTATACCGCCGCAGGTTCTGTGATCACCCAGGACGTTCCACCGGGGGCGCTTGGGATTGGTCGCGGGCGACAGGCCAATATTGAGAACTGGGTGATAAGCAATCGCCCAGATACAGAATCGGCAAAGGTCGCAGAGGCAGCGTTGGAGGACGATTCCTAGATGAGCACCAGAGTTGAGAGCAGCATCACGCTCACGCCACAGAAGAGGCTGCTTTTCAGCGCCGGGCGCTCGCACCCGGAGTTGGCCGAGCGCGTGGCCGAGGAGCTTGGTGCCGATCTGAGTCCGGTCTCGGCCCGGGATTTCGCGAACGGTGAGATCTTCGTGCGCTTTGAGGAATCGGTGCGCGGCTGTGATGTCTTCATTCTGCAAAGCCACACCAACCCCATCAACAAGTGGATGATGGAGCAACTCATTATGGTCGACGCCGCCAAGCGGGCCTCCGCAAAGCGGATTACGGTCGTCGCGCCGTTTCTGGGGTACGCCCGGCAAGACAAGAAACACCGGGGTCGGGAGCCCATCACGGCACGACTGGTGATGGATATGTTCGCCACCGCTGGCGCAGATCGTTTCATGACACTGGATCTGCACACGTCCCAGATTCAGGGGTTCTTTGACGGCCCAGTGGACCATCTCTTCGCCCTGCCCCTATTGACCAGCTACATCGCGGAAAACTATGCGGACAAGCCCATCACGGTGGTTTCGCCAGATGCGGGTCGGGTGCGGGTCGCAGAGCGGTGGACCGACGTGCTCGGAGCCCCCTTGGCCATCATCCATAAGCGCCGGGATCCCGATGTGCCCAATCAGGTTAAGGTCTTCGAGGTCGTGGGTGAGGTGCAGGACCGACTTTGTGTGGTCGTCGACGACATGATCGACACCGGTGGCACGATCGCGAAGGCGTCTGAGACTCTCTTCGAGAACGGGGCGGCGGAAGTGGTGGTTGCCGCTACACATGGGATCCTCAGTGATCCCGCTGCAGAACGACTGTCGTCGTCAGGTATCTCCGAGGTGCTCGTGACGGACACGTTGCCGATTGAGGCCGAGAAGAGGTTTGAGCAGTTGACGGTACTGTCGGTTGCGCCGTTGCTGGCCCGGGCGATCAAGGAGGTCTTCTCCGACGGTTCGGTCACAAGCATGTTCGAGCCCTAAACCGGCGCACTGGCGGCGTTAGCCGGGTTGGCTCCCGGTCCTTGCGAGCCTAACGCGGCTGCCTGACTACGTACTGGGGTTGGGCTGGCCTTCGGTCACATCGAGGTCCTCCGCCAATGCGGGGGTTGTGGACATGACGGCCACGCCAACAAAAACTAGCGCTAGGGCCAGCAGGCGCAGGAGCCAGGTCACGACGCCACCCGGCAGGGTTTGCCCGAATGCCGTAAGCGCCACCACGATCGGAATCAGCAATAGGAAGACCTGATGAGTGGGAGCAACACGGTTGGCGGTGTGGACCCGCAACGAGTGCTGCAATCGGTTGATCGACCAAATCCCACAGACAATCAGGATCAGCCAAGCTACCGCGCTGAACCACACCGGGGGCACCACGCCACCAGTTTCCTCCGCGGCGCGCCGGGCACCCACGATCACCAACATGGATGCGGCCACCCCCATCACGGTGCCGCTCACCACCCCGATCAGCGCTGCCCGTTTGCCCTCCTCTTTCACCAACCCGCTGCGGTAAATCAGCAGCAGCACGAGCGCAAATGCCACTAGACCGCCGATCACGATCACAAACGTCAGCGGGGCCACCCCGACGTAGGCGGTTCGGCCTTCGCCCAGCGTGGACAGACTGACAAAAAGTCCCACGATGATCATGACGATCCCGATGAACTCGCGACGTTGGGGCCGTTCCCCCAATAAGGGGGCGGCCAAGATCACGATGACCACCAGGCTGAGAGCCGCGAACGGTTGCACCACTGCGACCGGGGCGAGTTGAAATGATCGAGCCGTCAGGAAGATTCCAACCATGAAACTGGCAATGCCTGTCCACCACAACGGCTTCCTGACCACGTGGGTGATCAACCGAGCACCGTCAGACAAGTCAGTGTGCGCGGCCACTCGGCGGAGTAGCACGGTCGAAAGACCAACAAAGACCGCCGCGATGGTGTTGACGACAATTCCAGCAACCATGGGGCTTGAGTCTGCCATGAAGCGGTCACCGGCTACGCTCCAGCGGCTAACCGGGGATCACATCTGTGCCGACTGGCTTTGTGTGGGATCAGATGGGGCGGGGCACCGAGTGCTCGTGAGTCAAGAGCCCGCGGCCCCTCCCATGTCGGCGCGGTCTTTTGTGACTCGCCGGAGTCGTCGAAGTCTGCGGTTCTGGAGCCAACGGCCGAGTTGTCCCCGTTCCCTCCCAGACACGCATGGCGCACTGGTGGGAATCAAGGCGCGTGTTGGGATTTTGTGGCCGGTTCGCCTACACTAGGGGTTCCTCGGCGAGGGATTCTTGACGGTGCAGGCGCTGCCGCAGTCGTTTCGGAATCCGTGATCGACGTGGTTCGCAACAGCGCGCCGAGGCCGCTTGTGAGCCGAAATACCGAGGAGCCCTCATGTCTACCGACGTTCATATCGCCGCTGAATCCCGCGCAGACTTCGGCAAAGGGGCTTCGCGCCGCTATCGTCGTGATGGCCGGGTTCCTGCAGTGATGTATGGCTCCGGCAGCCAGTTGCGCCACGTCACGCTGCCCAGTCACGAGCTGAACTTGGCACTACGAATCCCCCGGGTGGTGTTGGACGTCTCGATTGACGGCAGCCAACTGCTAGTGGCCCCTCGCGACGTCCAGCGAGACCCGCTGCGACTCGACCTGTTGCACATCGACCTCATCTTGCTGACCGACGCGGATGTAGCCGCTCGACATGCTTACGCAGAGGCCCTGGAGAAGGCAGAGTCTAAGGCAGAAGAAGCCGGATTCGAGCCGCATGCTGCAGCCGCGCTCTTGGAGGAAGCCGCCTCAAACGAAGAGGACATCAACGCCGTCGCGGAAAACATCGTGGAGCTCCTCGAGGAACAGCAGAAGGCCCTGCGGGCTGCTGCCGCCGTTGCCGCCGCTCGGGAAGAGGCCGCCGAGGCCGCCGAAGCCGAGGGTGCTGCGGCCGGCGAGGGCGAGGAAGAATCCGCCGCGGAGGACTCCGATTCCGAGTAGGGCGGATTCATGAGCTCGCCATGGGCGGTGGTCGGCCTCGGCAACCCCGGGGCGAAGTACGCGCAGACCCGTCACAACGTGGGGGCCATGGCCGTTGCGGACCTCGCTCGCGCGTTGGATGAGACCCTGCGCCCAAAGAGCAAGGTTCGCTGCGCGGTGGCGGAGGTCCGCATCCACCAAGAACGGGTGGTGCTGGCGGTTCCGGGTAGCTATATGAACGAGTCCGGTGGCCCGACGCGGGCCCTCAGCGACTTCTTCAAGGTCGCGCCGGATCGACTGGTTGTTGTGCACGATGAAGTGGACCTGCCCTTCGGTTCCATGCGCCTGAAGTTTGCTGGCGGCGACAACGGCCACAATGGGCTGCGCAGTATCCGATCCTCGCTCGGCACCGGAGACTGGTACCGCCTCCGGATCGGTGTCGGTCGGGGAAATAGCCGCAGTGGCGACACCGCCGGCCACGTACTTGCGCGCTTCGCGGGATCCGAGCAAGCCGCGTTGCGCGAAGACCTCCAAACGGCCGGGGACGCGATCGAAGTGCTCATCACAGACGGACTCGCTCGGGCGCAATCCCAGTACAACTCGTAGTGACCTTCGCCGGTTGCCTGACGGGGTACATCCGGCAGTCCGGGATGCGTGCCTTCGACGATCCTGGCAGGTGATGGACTACGGTTCAGGTGTGGCAACTGAAACCGACCTTGAACTCGCTGTCCGACTCGCACAGGCTGCTGGCCAACTCCTATTGCAGATCCGCCAAGACGCTGGGGTCGTGGCCCCCGATGATAAGGCGGCTCTGAAAGCCCTGCGCGACAAGGCGGATGCCGCCGCGCACGTCCTGATCACCGACGGCTTAGCCGAAGCCCGACCTGCGGACGCTGTCCTCAGCGAAGAAGGCAAGGACAACGAAGAACGACTGTCCGCGCGCCGAGTCTGGATTGTTGATCCATTGGACGGAACTTGGGAGTACGGCCAGGGTCGCTCAGACTTCGGGGTCCACATCGCGCTGTATGACACCGAAACCGGCGACATGTTGACTGGTGTGGTCGATCTCCCAGAGCAGGGCCTGACCCGCACCTCGCAAGATGAGCCGGCCCTGGCTAGCTTGCCCCATGACCGACCCATCAGGATCGTCGCGTCGCGGACCAGACCGCCGCAGGACTTGCAGCAGATCGCCGACCGGCTGGCCAATCGCCTTGGTCATGAGGTCGAAATCGTCAACGTCGGCTCGGTCGGGGCAAAAGTGAACGTGATCTTGCAGGGCGACGCAGAGGCCTACCTGCACAACACTGGGTTCTACGAGTGGGATTTGGCTGCTCCGCTCGGTGTCGCCCAGCAGTACGGCCTGGCGATCTCCCACTGGGATCAAGGAGATGTCGTCTTCAACCAGATGCCGCCGTACGTCAAAGACGTTTTTGTTTCCCACCCAGCTCTGGCAGGAGATCTTTCGGCCGCTTTGACCGGTCCGGAGTAGACCCGCTGGTTCCCGGTGGGCTGAGTCTACGGGGGGCCTAGCACCAACTCAGCGGCCCTTCCTGGCACGTACGCCTGTCCTGTCAGGAGCTTGGCTCACGGGTGGCCAGTTGCCACGCAGTGCGACGGGGTTGGGTTGGGAACGTGAAATCAGTCACCGCAGCCCTGACAAGTCGCCGTAGCGTTTCCCTGGACGGTATCGCCTGAGGCAAACTCAGGGGAGTGCCTGGTTGCGCTTTGTGCGCGTCGAATGGCCTTCACCGTCCCCGCAGCGTAGGAGTGCTGGCCGCTTTGTCACAAGCCACAGGATCGGCCGCGAGTGTCTGGACCCAAACCAGGAACCAGTTTCACGAGATCGCCCAGCAACCCGCAATCCTGGCTAGCGAAGGAGCCTGGGCGCCGCTGATCGCGGAGATATCCGAAGCCGGGCCCGTGCTGGTTGTGACCGCGACCAGCCGACAGGCGCAAGATCTGGCGGAGTCCTTGCCTATCTGGGCGGGTGGAGACTGCGCCTACTTTCCCCCCTGGGAGACGCTGCCACACGAACGGCTATCACCCTCCGCGGAAATTGTGGGTGCCAGGCTGGAAGTGTTGGATCGCGTAATCCGACCTGATCTGACAGACCCGCGCTGGGGGCCACTTTCAGTGGTGGTCGCTCCGGTGCGAGCGCTCATGCAACCGCTGGCTCCGGGCATCACCGCAGTGCCACCGGTCGTGCTGCAGCGCGGTGGCGTGTTGAATCTCGCAGATGCAAGCACCCAGCTCGTCGAACTCGGTTACGAGCGCTGTGATCTGGTCGAACGACGTGGGCAGTTCGCGGTGCGGGGCGGGATCTTGGACGTGTTTCCGCCCGGCGAAGAGCACCCAGTGCGCGTGGAGCTTTGGGGCGACGAGATCGAGGATCTGCGCTCTTTCGCAGTGACAGACCAGCGGATGATGGAGCCACTAGATCGTGCGGTGCGGTGTCTACCGTGCCAAGAGGTGCCGCTGACTCCCGCCGTCCGAGCCAAGGCCGCCGAAATTGCGGCCGAGCCTGGTGCCCATCCGGACTTCGCGAGTTTGGCTGATGGCATTACCGTTCCGGGGATGGAATCGCTAGCTCCAGTCCTCCTAGGGGCGCTGGAGTCACCGGTTGATTACCTCGGGCCCGGTCGCCGGGTTGTCCTCGTCGAACCCAATCGGCTGCTGGCCCGTGCCGAGGAAACCATGGCGACTGCGGATGAGTTCGCGGCCGCGGCCTGGGCCACAGCTGGCTCCGGCGGTGCGGCCCCAATGACGCCGGCGGACGGCTCCCTGCACCCGTGGCCGGAACTGGCGCAGTCGTTGGCAGCCAAGTCCAGCCAAGTCCAAGAACTCGCTACCTATCGCACCGGTCCCGATGCCCCGGATCACGACGCTCATGACAGGCCGGGGGCCAATGGCTCTCCGCTGCAAGTATTGCCGGTGGGGCCGTTCACCGGTCCCACCCAGGCTTTCGCCACTGTTGCCGCGGCTGTGGGCCAAGGTTGGCAGGTTCTGGTTGCGGCCAACGGCAGTGGATCGGCCGCCAGGCTTGCCGAGGTGTTGCAAGAACGCGATATTCCGGCACGGGTGACCGACGCTGCTGATCAGGGCATTGGCTTTGTCCAGATCGCGATTGGCCCAGTGACTGCTGGCTTCCGCCTAGCGGAGAAACAACTGGCCGTTCTCACCAGTGATGATTTTGTCCGCACCCACAAACGCAGCGGGAGGCGAGGTAACGCTGGCGCCCTACCGTCCAAGCGGCGCCGCCAGATCGATCCACTCACGCTGCAGCCAGGTGATTTCGTGGTCCACGAAAAACACGGCATTGGGAAGTTCATCGAACTGATCCATCGGGAATCGCGCGGGGCGATGCGGGAATTCCTTGTGGTCGAATACGCGCCGAGCAAACGAGGGTACCCACCGGACCGGTTATTCATTCCCAGTGACCAACTCCAGTCGGTAACCAAGTATGTGGGCGGGGAGCAACCGGGGCTAAGCAAACTTGGTGGCTCGGACTGGGCGCGGGCCAAGGGCAACGCCCGGAAGGCTGTGAAGGAGATTGCGGGCGAACTCGTTCGCCTTTACGCGGCACGCCAAGCGGCCGTTGGCCACGCGTTCGGCCCCGATACGGTCTGGCAGACCGAGCTAGAGGATGCCTTCGAACACGTAGAAACATTCGATCAGTTGTCTGCGATCAATGAGGTTAAGGCCGACATGCAAAGCACGGTCCCCATGGATCGCTTGATCTGTGGCGACGTTGGGTACGGCAAGACCGAGATCGCGGTGCGAGCGGCTTTCAAGGCGATCCAGGATGGGAAACAAGTGGCGCTGCTCGTGCCTACGACGTTGCTCGCATCCCAGCACCTCACCACGTTCACCGAGCGGTTTGCCAACTTCCCCGTGCGAGTGGCGGGCCTCAGTCGGTTCCAATCGGCCAAGCAGGCCGATCAAGTGATTGAGGATATCGCCGCTGGGAAGGTCGATATTGTGATCGGCACGCATCGGATGCTCACGGCCAAGGTGCGGTTCGCCAACCTGGGTCTGGTGATTGTTGATGAGGAGCAGCGGTTCGGGGTGGAGCACAAGGAACACCTGAAGGCGCTGCGAGCCAACGTAGACATGCTGGCCATGTCGGCTACGCCCATTCCACGCACTCTGGAGATGGCCGTCACCGGGATTCGAGAAATGTCCACCATTGCAACGCCGCCAGAGGAACGACTCCCGATCCTGACCTACGTCGGGCCTTACGAGGAGAAGCAGGTGCGCGCGGCGATTCAGCGAGAATTGCTCCGCGACGGCCAAGTCTTCTTTGTTCACAACCGCGTCGCCAGCATCCAGGCGACCGCCCGGCGTATCTCTGAACTTGTCCCCAATGCCAGGGTCGCTGTCGCCCATGGCCAGATGGCGGAGTCCACGTTGGAGAAGGTTGTGCTGGAATTCTGGGAGGGCAACATTGATGTCCTAGTCACCACCACCATCGTGGAGTCCGGCATTGACATCGCCAACGCCAACACGTTGATCGTGGATCGCGCAGACGCGATGGGGCTCAGCCAACTGCATCAGTTGCGCGGTCGAGTGGGCCGATCCAACAGTCGCGCCTACGCCTACTTCTTGCATTCCCCAGACAAGGTTCTCAGCGAGACCGCTCACGAGCGGCTCACCACCATCGCGCAGAACAGCGACCTGGGGTCTGGGATGCAGGTCGCGATGAAGGACCTGGAAATCCGAGGTGCTGGCAACCTGCTCGGGGGTGAGCAGAGTGGACATATCGCCGATGTCGGGTTCGACCTGTATGTCCGAATGGTGGGAGAGGCTCTGAGCGCCCACAAGGGGGAAGACGCGGTCGGCAAGAGTGACGTGCGCGTGGATCTGCCAATCGACGCCCATATTCCTGCTGGATACGTTCCGGAGG
>JAHZKU010000208.1 GCA_022600255.1 Actinomycetes bacterium
CTGCGTCATCGGGCCTCCTTGGCTCAGTGCCTGCAACAACGGCACCACCCGCCCGAACATTCCCGCCCCCGCTTTCATTGTGCGGTGGGTTGGGGCTTGGTGCTGCTAAGCCAGAACCGTCCCACCGCGCCGACGCCGGATCGCCTTGTCGATTTCAATAGCAATCGGCAGGATCAAAGAAAGCCCGATCATTACGAGCCACTGTCCTCCAGTGAGGCTCACGGTCTCCAAGACACGGTTGAGGGCCGGTAGCTCAATGGCGAGGTACGTCAGTCCCGCCGGAATCAGCAGCCAGTAGAAGTACGGGAAGTACGGTGCTATCCAGACCGGGACTAGGGCGCGCCGCAACGATCCGGCCATAAAGATCGTACTGAACGCGACGGTGCCGAACGCCATCGTCTGGGCCTGGCTGCCAGCACCGGGGGTCCCCGGATTGCCCAAAATCAGGAATGGTGCCAAGGAAACTAGGGCTTGCACGATCCCGTACCACAGCCACCGCGGCGCAGTCGTTTTGTTCAAGATCTGCACGCTGGTATCGCGTGGCCCGACATCCATAATTCCGGGTTCGGTGGTGTCGGTAGAAATCCCAATCGCGGGAAAGAGTCCAATCAGGAAGGTGACAAATAGGAGCATCACGGGAGTCAGCGCGGCACCCCCATTGATGTCAAAGGCGGATGCCAACAGCATCAGAATCAGCACGCCGAACAGGCCGGCCATGACATAGCGAATCTGAGCGACGATCTTGCCGTAGATGTCCCGACCCAGTTCGATCGCGTGAACCAAGGTGGCGAAGTTGTCATCGGTCAGCACCATCTTGGCGGCTTGTTTGGTGACCTCACTGCCGCTGCCCATGGCCACACCGATGTCCGCCTTCTTCAAAGCGGCGGCATCATTGACGGCGTCACCGGTCATGGCCACGATGTCCCCGGACTCCTGCATTACGCTGACCAGCCGCAGCTTGTCTTCTGGCGCAACCCGACCAAAGACGTGCAGATCGGGAATGTCAGCGAGCAATTGCTCATCAGTGAGCCGCTGGAACTCTGGACCGGTAATGACCCCTGGGCCCAACCCGAGCTCTTCTCCAATCGCTTGAGCCGTCACTGCGTGGTCTCCGGTGATCATGCGCACCTCGATCCCGGCATCAAGGGCTGTGGTGATCGCCGTCTTAGCCGCCGGACGCAGCGGATCAATGATCCCCACCAGCGCTACAAAGGTCAGGTCTGTGACAGCAGCCATCGGGTCTGCGACGACCGCATCGGTGGCATCCAAAGGCAACGTGCGGTAGGCGAAACTCATTACCCGCAAGCCCTGGGCGCCCAGATCATGGTTGGCTTTCTGAAGCGTGTCGGCCATTTCGGAGATGGGAACCTCCTCATCCCCAAGGGTGGCTTGGCTGCAGAGTCCAAGGACCACATCAGGCGCACCCTTGACCAGTTCAACGAGTTGTTCCTCACCGTCCAGTTCTGCACGATGAAAGGTCGCCATGAACTTGTAGCTGGAATCGAACGGGACTTCGGCGACCCGGGGATATTCCCGGCGAGATGAGTCGGCATCCACACCCATCTTGGCGGCGAGTACAACCAGTGCGGCTTCGGTCGGATCGCCCACCACTTCGCCATCTTGCGACACGGTGACATCGCTGCACAGTGTCAGCCCTAAGGCCAGGGGCGTGAAGTCCGGAACACTCTGACCGGCCACCCCCAAGATCGCGCCGGACTTCTCGTATCCGCTTCCTTCGATCTTGAACCAGCGTCCCGAATCAAACATCTGGGTTGCGGTCATCATGTCCATGGTTAAGGTGCCGGTCTTGTCACTGTTGATGGCGCTGGTGGCCCCCAGCGTCTCGACGTCGGTCAGGTTCCGGACGACCGCTTTGGCTTTGGCGAGCCGCTGGGAGCCATAGGACAACATTGCGGTGAGGAACGTTGGTAGTCCTGACGGGATGGCCGAAATCGCGACCGTGATCCCGAGCAGCACGATCTGATCAGTGGGTAGCCCGCGGGCGATCCCGATCGCAACGATCACCGCTACGGCGGCCCAAGCTAACAGGGCCAGTCGAATCGTGAGTGTGCGCATCTCTTGTTGCAGCGGGGACTGTTCGTTGGCGACGTCGCTGAGCATGCCCGCGATTTTGCCCATCTCTGTGTCTTTGCCGGTGCTCGTCACCAAAACCACGGCGGTTCCGCGGGTCACCGACGTGTTCTGGAATACCAGGTTCGCGCGATCACCAAGTGCCGTCTCGGGATCGGCAATGGTTTCTGGGTCCTTGACCAGTGGGGCACTCTCGCCTGTCAGGGCGCTCTCGATTGTTTCAAGCGATGCGCAACGAACGATTCTGCCGTCAGCGGGCACGATGTCCCCCGGTTCCAGCATCACGATGTCGCCGGGTACGAGGTCCACGCTGCTGACTTCGGACAACTCACCGCCGCGTAGCACGACAGCATTGGGTACCTGCAGTGATTCCAACGCATCGACGGAGGCTTGGGCCTTGATCTCTTGCCGACTGCCCAGAACGATGTTGAGCAGTACGAGGAACACCACTAGCCATGCTGTCTCGGGCTGCCCGAACCCGAAGCTCACGGCCGCGACGATCGTGAGCATGATGTTCATGGGGTCGGCCCACTGCTTCAGGATGATCTGCCACTTGGAAGGCGGTGGCTCGGTGGGGATGACGTTGGGCCCGTGCCGCTGCAACTCACGAGCGGCCTGCTCCTGCGTCAGGCCGCGTTCGGCATCGGAGTTCAGCGCGCGCGCGACTTGGTCCGGGTCCAGCGTGTGCCAGGCGGGGGACCGTTCGCTGGTCTGGGTCTCTTGGCTCATCAGTACTCCATACTGGCCGCAGTCCAAGCGCCAGTTTCGTGGTGCCTCTCTATGGGCAATCTTGGCGCAGTTGTCGCCACCGCGCAGGACTTGCCGCAGGATTCTGGGTGGAATGCCGTTCGGCTTGCGCGGTGGGGTCATAGGCTGGAGCCGCTGACAGCCTGGCGGGCGACGGGGCGTGTTGACGTATTGGCCCTGGGCCGCTCGCCCGAGTCCGGTCGCATGAGCTGTCTGGGGCGCTGGAGAGCTGGGTTGGTCGATGACTAGCCAATGATTGGTTGGTGACACGCCAATGATCGCTGGCACACGCCGGTGGTCAGTGGTCCTAGGGAAGCGAGGTGATTTTGGTGCAGGAAGACAACGACAGCATTGACCTAGCGCGGGTGGCTGATGCCCGGTCCAGCGCGCGCTGGCTACGCCGGATCGCAAGTGCCGCGGGGACGCTTGGTGTGGTGTCATTCGTGGTCATACTGCTGGGCTACTTACTGCGAGAGATCAGTGCAGAACAAGCGATTGCGGCTGCGTTCAGCACGACCTTCTTCACGATTCTGTCCGGCGCGACATCTTACGGCGCTGCCAGCAATCTGGATCTCAACGCTTCTCGGATGGAACGGCAAGTGATCCAGACGTTGGCAACAACCAAGGACAAGTCAACGTGAGCAGGGCTAGCCGCAGCCCCGGATTGACTAGCCCATCGGAGTGGCTTTCTGGGCTCCCGAGGCCACGTGGTCACTGGACCGATCCCCAGTAGGCCAGTCTGGGTGTTTCCCTGAGCGAGACGCGGGATTCTGTTCAGTCACCTGCGAATCTGATCATGCTGCCAGGACTATCTCGAGCAGTTTTCCCAAACGCAAATGGAGCGGCGGCAAGGTTGGCTGGACTAATGACTGTTCCGGCCAGCGGTCATCCCGGCCCAATCGATGAAGCCGGCGTAGGTGTCGCCCGCTGAGTCGGCAACCCGGACGGGGTTGCTTCGGACCCCTTGGCATCCGGTTCTGGCGATTCGGACTGCTTGCCTGGGAGCGTGGGTCGGATCGTTGGCAGATTCGTCGTGGTGCCTTCAGTAGCGGAGTATTCGGTCACGGATGTTGGGACGAGGGTGAGTTGCAGGGTGACGGGTTCGCCGAAGTCATCGGTAAGTTCCTGGGCCAAGATGGCCGGATCGCCTAGGGTTTGGGGTCCGCTGAGTGCGGCGAGCACCTCGGTCCCGTCGAGTGTCACAGAATCGACAACCAGGAGCGGCGAGTATTTTGCAGCCCATTCGGTAGTGGCCGTGGTGGCGGTGGCCTGTCGTGAAGAGCTCACTAGGATGCCCTGGGCCGTGAACATTAATGGCAGCAGGATCACCATGGCAGCCGCTACGATGACGCCCACCGTAACCGCGATACTGGCGGCGTTAGAGCGAATCCTGCTCACATTTGTCCACCCGCTGAGGCCGAAAACGACCGTGGCCGCGAGCAGGATGGAAACGAGGTTGGTCAGGAACAACAGGAAGGCGCCAAACGCTGACGAGAGATCGCCGTCATTCAACGTCAACCCAACCACGCCCAGAGGCGGTACCAAGGCAACGGCGATCGCCACTCCCGCCA
>JAHZKU010000209.1 GCA_022600255.1 Actinomycetes bacterium
CAAGTAGGCCGAGCATCACGAACAGCCCGATTTGGGCGATCCAGGCCATCCCCTCGGCAAAACCGACCACTGAGCGGCGGTGCGGCAGCCCCCGACACGCCCCTACGACCAGTGCCGCGACGTAGGTAGCCATGAAACCAGAGGAGTGGATCAAATCCGCCAAGCCATATGCGCCCACCAAGAAACTCAAGACGGCGATTGGGTAGAGCCCGACCGCCGGTAGCGCAAGTCGCGGCAACACCCACTTCGCAATGAAACCCACCAGCAGGCCGGTAGCCGCGCCACCGATGATTTCTCCGATCACGATCAAAGGCACGAGCCAGGGTCGATCGGCATCGAAGGACCCCGTGGCGACAACCACAACGAGGACCACCACCGGCGCGTCGTTGAACCCCGCCTCGGCTTCCAGCAGTGACCGTAGTTTGGGCTGGAGACGCAGCCGCCGCAGCACTGAAAACACCGCCGCCGCGTCGGTGGCCGCTAGGACAGCCCCGATCAAGATCGCAATCTGGGGATCCAGGCCGACAACTAGGATCAGCGCGCCAGCCACCACCGTAATGCTCACGCCAACACCAATGGTGGCCAGGACCACTGATGGCCACAGGACGGGGCGTAGGTCCGACATCCGGGTAGTTAGCCCACCCTCGGCCAGGATCACCACCAGCGCCGCGTAGCCCAACACGGTGGCAAGACTGGCGTCTGAGAAGTTCAATCCAGGGAACGCTGTGCCTAGGACCAACCCAAGGCCCAAATAGAGCAAGAGTCCGGGAATGCCCAGTCGCCCCGCAAAACGGACCCCAACCACGGCCGCCAAGACGATGGCAGAGCCAATCAGCAAAGCCATCGCGAGCGAATCAAGGTCCACAACTAGCAGTCTTGCAGCAAGCAGGTTGCCAGCGTCAGCGACCGGGCTGAACCAGGTGTTTGCCAGCGCCGATCATCGAGCGGCTGCCGCCGATCGAGGCCTGATCAGTGGATCGAGGTCGCCTGAAAGCGTTGGGCCAAGCCCAGGGCCTCGTATATCTCCATTGTCGCCGTGGAGCGATTCAGTGTGTAGAAATGCAACCCAGGGGCGGATCCGGCCAAGAGTTCTTCGCACATCTTCGTGGCGTGGGCGACTCCGAGAGAGCGCACCGCCTCAGGATCATCGGCGATGGCCGCGAACTCCTGCGCCATCGCAGCCGGGAATGCGGCGCCCGATAACTCGGCGAACCGTTTGATCTGTTTGTAGTCGGTCACGGGCATGATGCCCGGAATGATAGGCAGCGTCACTCCCCAGGAACTGGCCCGCTCCACCAGTCGAAAGTAGTCGTCACTATTGAAGAAGAATTGGCTCACCGCAAAGTCCGCGCCGGCCTCTTGCTTGCGCAGCAGGGCGTGAGCATCCTCGTCCAGATTGGCTGCCTCCGGATGGCCCTCGGGGAAGGCCGCGACCCCAACGGTGAAGTCACCCATGGATTTCACTAGCCTGACTAACTCGTCAGCATGGTTTAGTCCGCCTGGGAACTGCTGCCACGGCTGACCCAGGCCGCCGGGCGGATCACCGCGTAAGGCGAGGACATTCGAAATGCCAGCGGCCGCGAAGTCGCCGATCACTTCGCGCAATTCCGCGACCGTGGCGCCCACACAAGTTAGGTGCGCCATGGCCGTGAAGCGCGTCTCCCGGGCGATTCCTTCGGTGATTCTGATGGTGCGGTCGCGTGTGGACCCGCCAGCACCGAAGGTGACAGAGACGAATGACGGATCCAACGGCTCTAGGTCATGGATTGTGCGCCACAGCTTCTCCTCCCCGGCATCGGTCTTAGGAGGGAAGAACTCGAATGAGAATGATCTTTCACCAGCAGCGATCCGGCTGGGGATCAGTTCTAGGGAGCGATTCGACACATCCCTAGGCTAGCCCAAGGTGGTGCGGCGGGCACCGGCAAGCCGGAGAGCCGTGGTCTGCGGCCAAGGCCCGCGGCGGCTGTGTCCGGTGGCCTGGAACTGTCCTATCCTGAAGAAGTGACTGGAACAACCACGCAATGGGACTCACCCTGGCTGCGATCCCAAGTCCAGCACCGAATTGACGACTTCCTCAAAGAGCAGTCCAGCACCCTGCGCAACATCGCCGTTGAAGCGGACGCAGTTTCCGATGCGATCACCGAGTTTCTGGCCGGCGGAAAGCGGATTCGCGGGGTCCTGGCCTACTGGGGTTGGCGCGCGGCCGGGCACGATCATGGACCTGAAATTGTTGATGTGGCTGCGGCCATGGAATTCCTGCAAGCCTGCGCCTTGATCCATGATGACGTCATGGATGCGTCGGAAACCCGGCGGGGCAAACCGACGGTGCATCGCGTCTTCCGGGGACACCACGAAACCGGCGGTTGGTCCGGACCCGCGGACACGTTCGGGGAAGCGACCGCAATTCTGCTCGGCGATCTCTGTCTGACCTGGTCTGACGAACTCCTACTCGCCCCCGACTGGAATGTCGCGGCGTATCGCCGCGGCAAGACCATCTTCGACCTGATGCGCACTGAACTCATGATCGGGCAATACCTGGACATCCTGGAACAAGCTCGCGGCACTGGGGGCCTTACCGCGGCTCTTCGGGTCGCTGACTACAAATCGGGCAAATACTCCGTGCAACGGCCTTTGCAGCTCGGTGCGTCCTTCGCCGAAGGGCCGGAGGCCTTGATCGAAGGGCTTGGCCACTACGGCTCCCCGCTGGGGCAAGCCTTTCAGCTACGCGATGATTTGCTGGGTGTTTTTGGCACCCCTGACGCTACTGGCAAGCCAGCCGGGGACGATTTGCGAGAAGGTAAGAGAACTGCGCTGATCGCGCTGACTGAATCGGCGATCACCGGAACGGACGCGGCGTTTTTGTCGTCTCATCTTGGGAATCCCGATTTGGATGCCCAAGGCGTTGCGGAGTTGCGGTCTCTTATTACAGACAGTGGGGCCACACTCCGGGTGGAGCAGTTGATTGCAGCGTTGCTGGACACCAGTCTGACAGCGCTCAACGCGATCGATATGCCCGCCGATGTAAAAGCGGTGCTTGGGACGCTTGCGAACAGCATCGCCTACCGAGAGGCATGAGATGGTCAAGACAACAACAGGACCCAACCAGCGGGTAGTGGTGGTTGGAGCTGGCCTGGCAGGGCTTTCCGCTGCCATGTACCTATCTGGGGCTGGTCGCGACGTCACACTCGTCGAGCGGGAATCCGGACCTGGCGGACGAGCCGGTCGGCTGGATTTGGACGGGCACAGATTCGACAACGGGCCCACCGTCCTGACGATGCCCAGCCTGGCAGAACGGGCCTTTGCTGCAGTTGACGAAGACATGTCGGACTGGCTGACGCTGGACCAACTAGATCCGGCCTACCGCACCTTCTTCACCGACGGCCTAACCCTAGACATCAAGACCGATCCGACCGAGATGACACAGAATATCGCCGAACGATTGGGACCGGAGGCGGCCGCGGGGTTCGAGGAGTACGTCGCGTTCGTGACCGAACTCTACCGACTGCAACTCGACGACTTCATCGACCGCAATATGGACTCCCCCCTGGACCTATTGTCGATGAATCTGGTTCGACTGGTCCTAACCGGCGGTTTCGGGCGGCTCGAGAGCCAAGCCAAGAAGTACCTGAAAGAGCCCCACCTGCGCCGCGCCTACACATTCCAGGCCCTGTACGCCGGACTCGCGCCCCAGAAAGCGCTGGCGCTCTACGCAGTGATCTCCTACCTAGACAGCGTTGCAGGCGTATTCGTGCCACGGGGCGGCATGAACGCCCTCCCAACCGCGATGGCAGGCGCGGCCCAGAAACATGGCGTGGACATCCGCTACGACACAGAAGTCACCAGTATCGAGCGGTCGAACGGTCGCGCCACCGCAATTATCACCGATACCGGCGAGCGGATTCCGTGTGATGCGACGGTCCTGACGGCGGATCTTCCAACGGCCTACGACGAACTCCTCGGCCAGCAGCCAGCCCGGGTGCGCCGCCTCAACATGAGCCCCTCGGCTGTGGTGTTACTCGCAGGCTCCACGGCGGACTACAGCAAGATTGCCCATCACAACATTCACTTCGGCACGGCCTGGAAGCAGACCTTCACCGAAATCATCGATCAAGGTCGGGTGATGAGTGATCCGAGTTTCCTGGTGTCCAAACTCAGTCACTCCGACCCGAGTTTGGCCCCAGCCGGCAAACACAGCTACTACGTTCTGTTCCCTGCGCCGAACCTCGACACAGGCGCCGACATCAACTGGGACCAATTCGGCCCGAGGTACCTAGAACAGATGATCCAAACGATGGAGGATCGTGGATACGAGGGATTCGGCGCAAACCTGACATCGGCCGACCTAACAACACCAGCAGACTGGCAACGCCGCGGGATGGCCGCTGGATCGCCATTCGCGGCTGCGCACTCGTTTGGGCAGACCGGGCCGTTCCGTCCCAACAACCTGCTCGGGGAGAACATCGTGTTTGCAGGTTCGGGCACTGTCCCCGGCGTGGGAATACCGATGGTCCTGATTTCGGGCCGGCTGGCTGCTGAACGAATCACGGGGTAGGGGACCAAATCCTCCAAACGCTCGTATCCTAGGTAGCCTTCCTTTGTGACACCTAACTCGCCCCAGCGCCCCATCGCGCCTGCGGAGAGCTGGGGCTTTTTCTTGGCGCGTTATGGGCTGCCAGGCATGTTGGGTACGGCCTTGCTCACGGTCGGGGCCCTTGGGGTGGGTTGGTTACCGCTAGACACCGTGGTCGACAGTTGGCCACTGGTGGATGTCCTTAGGGATAGTTCCGGCGGTCTGGTGTTGTCCCGGCTGATGGTCTTCGCTGGTGTCGCAATCCTGCTGCAAACGTGGCTGGTCACCGGATTCGATCTGTTGTCCGGGCAACGTTGGGATACCGGGCGGATGTCGGCGCTATTGGCCTGCTGGTCTTTTCCACTGCTGATTGCTCCACCCCTCTTCAGCCGAGATGTCTACTCCTATTTCGGCCAGGGCCGTTTGCTGCTGGAGGGCTACGATCCCTACTCAACGGGCGTTTCGGTACTGCCAGGTTGGTTTACGTTCGGTGCAGATCCGATGTGGGGGGAGACACCCACCCCGTACGGACCGTTCTTTCTGTTGCTTTCCAAAGGAGTGGCCGATTTCAGTGGCGGCCAAGCTTTCCTCGCGGCTTTGGTGTTTCGTCTCATCGCCGTGATCGGCTTGATCCTCATGGCGGTCGCTGTGCCGAAGTTGGCCGAGCAGCACGGCTTGGACCCCGCGAAGTCCCTGTGGCTGGCAGTGCTCAACCCCTTGGTGCTGATGCATTTCGTGGCCGGAGCCCATAACGACGCGCTCATGGTTGGCCTGATGCTGGCGGGCTTCGCCCTGGCAATCCAGAAACACGCAATCTACGGAGCCATGCTGATTGCCCTGGCTGCATCAGTGAAACCCATCGCACTCTTGGCACTCCCGTTCATCGGACTGATCTGGTCTGGAACTGTGGCGTCCTTCTGGCGGCGCGTGCGCGATTGGATCGGTGTCACCGTAGTGGCCGTCATCACGTTCGGCGCCACAGCACTGCTCGCAGGGGTGGGAAATGGCTGGATTTCGGCGCTCTCGGCTCCTGGCGCGGTGAAGACCTGGCTATCACCCCCAACTGCGTTGGGAATGTTGGTCGGCGGAATCATGCAGTTCTTAGGTTTGGCGGATAACAACGATCAAGCTGTGGAGTTTTTTCGTTTGATCGGCTTGGTGGCATCGCTGCTGATCGTCGCATTCCTGTGCTTGCGCCCCCAGGGTAGGTCCGCAACGCGTGGCGCGGCCCTAGCCTTCGGAGCCGTCGTGCTGTTGGGGCCGGTGATTCAGCCTTGGTACTTGTTGTGGGTCCTGCCGTTGTTCGCGGTCACTGGATTGTCTGCGAGCCAGCTGCGTTGGACCATTCTGTTGACCGCGGCCTTCGCTGTCCACGGCATGGCCGAGAGCAGCGCAACCTCGGACACCGTGCTGGAGTTCAGCGACTTAGTGGCGATCCTCGTCGCCATCGGCGTCGTGGGTCTGATCCTGTTGGCAAGTCCGCGAGAACGACGACTAGTATTAAGAGACCCTGGTGCGCACGGGCTAATACCGCAGACCCCGGCCGCTAAGGCGGTGGCGGACTCTCGAATTATTGTGGTGTAGTTCGAACAATCCTGCGCGCGATCGCTGAGAAGCTCTCGCGCGGCACCCGAAACAGCAGCGCAACGAAAGGGATTTCTGGTGGCCAACCCGGCTCGCTCCCCGCAACTGAACGCCTCTTATCGCAAGTGTCGCCAACTCAACGCCCAGCATGGTCGCACCTACTACTTGGCGACACTGTTGCTGCCGCCAACGAAGCGACCGTTCGTTCACGCGCTCTACGGTTTTGCGCGCAGCGTGGACGACGTCGTAGACACCATCCCGGAAACCGACATCGATCTACGCGCCCAGAAGCTCGACCAGATCCAAGCAATCTTCGAGCGGGAGTTCGCGCAGGGCCAGTCCGACCACATCGTCTTGGCCGCTGTCATTGACACCGCCCGGCGTTGGCAGATCGATCGGGTGGAGTTTGATGCATTCTTCGACTCCATGCGAAGTGACCTGTCGATCAGTAGCTACCAGACCTACGCGGATCTTCAGGGGTATATGTACGGGTCAGCCAGCGTGATTGGACGCCAACTTGTGCCCATCCTGGAACCCAGCTCCCCGGATGCACGGGAGTATGCGGAGATCCTTGGCGAGGCGTTTCAACTGGCCAACTTCATTCGTGACGTGGGCGAGGACCTTGATCGGGGCCGGATCTACCTTCCGTTGAGCGAACTGGCGCAGTTCGGTGTCACGGAGCAGACCCTAGCGAAGCGGGTAGTGACCGACGATGTGCGTGCGGCCTTAGCTTTCCAGATCGATCGTGTGAATCGCTTGTCTGACGAGGCCGCGCTCGGGACCGCCTTACTGCACCCCAGCGTGCGGGATTGCATCGAGACGGCGCGGATTCTGTACTGTCAGATTGCCAACGCCGTCGCCGACATCGACTATCAGGTCTTTACCCAGCGCGCCACGGTACCGATGTCCCAGCGGTTGTCGGTGGCTATCCCAGCCTGGCGACACGCTCTGGCCGCCCGAAAGCAGTATGGCTCTGGGCGTATCCCACCGTTACCGGCGTGATGCGCCAGTGCGACTAGCGCGTTGTCTGTTCAGCCCTGTCGACGTCAACATCGCGGTCCGGTGCGACCGCCTCAGCCCGACGCCGACCTAGCCAAATCCAAGCGGACAGGGTCAACAAGATGAATGAAAAGCCGAAGACCAAATCCTCCATGGGTGCGTAGGCAATCCGGCCGGCGCCAATGAATGGAATCACGTCGAGCTCGTCGTTGCCCGACCCGATGATGACCGCGCCACGATATTGCACGACTTCCTGTCCGGTCAGTACCGCGTTTGTGAGGAGCTGGAAGAACAGCATAATCAAATAGGCCAACCAGAAGTTGCTCTTGCCCAAGAGCCGGGTTCGCAGCACCCAGACGTCAAGGACAACGACGACAACGAGACTGATCACCGCCAGTCCGGTGTAAGTCATGATGATCGACTCTGGAAATGGGATCGCACTTTGGTCACGCCCTCGTACGTGAGGATGCCAGCGAGCCCAACGATGGGAAAGAACAAGAACTCCTCAAGCGGAAGTTCGCCGGGGAGCCGGAACGCTGCCACTTGGGCGGGATCAAAACTCCAGTGATCGGCCCGTACCGCCCACAGATCCCACACGATGAAGGGGGTGATTCCAATCAGTAGCGCCCCGAGCAGTCGTTTCCACTGCCGAAACACTCCCAGCTTGAATACGAATTCCAGCCAAACACTCCCCAGCACAATGAAGAGCAATACTCCGGCGTATGTCACGTGACGACCTCCAATTCCGAGCCTACTTCCGTCCTATTTTCGGATTCAGGGCAGGCTGAAGGAATCGAAACGAACACGGTAAGGCCCGAACCACACCTGAACGAGGTACGAGGTCGACCAGCGACCGTACACTTTTGCTGATGAATACTCAGGTGTCTGATCCCCTGCTAGGGGGGACGGTCGACAGTCGCTACCGGATCGACGTCCGGCTAGCCGTTGGCGGGATGGCCACCGTTTACCATGCCACCGACTTGCGACTCGATCGGGCCGTGGCGCTCAAGATCATGCGACCGGAGTACGCGCAGGACCCCACCTTTGTCACCCGATTCCAACAGGAAGCGCGCGCAGCAGCACGACTGGCCCATCCAAATGTGGTCGGGTTGTTCGACCAAGGAGAGGCCGACGGACTGGTCTATTTGGCGATGGAGTACGTGCCCGGGACAACGCTGCGGGACGTTCTGGGCACACAGGGTCAGTTGTCTCCCGAGCAGGCATTGGCTGTCCTAGACCCAGTCCTGCAAGGCCTTGGTGCTGCCCATGAAGCAGGGTTTGTCCATCGGGACGTCAAACCCGAGAACGTGCTGGTGGCCCCAAACGGAGTCGTCAAAGTCACCGACTTTGGGTTGGCCCGCGCCCTACAGCCCCCCGCGAACGCGACCCAAGGCATGCTGATCGGCACAGCGGCCTACTTGGCCCCTGAGCAGGTGTCTGGCGGTCACAGCGATCAGCGCAGCGACGTGTATCAGGCTGGAATCCTGCTCTACGAAATGCTCTCGGGGTCCTTGCCACACACCGGCGAGAACGCATGGTCTGTTGCCTACCAGCACGTGCAGGAGGATGTTCCCGCGCTAGGAACGGTCGTTCCGCAGGCCCCTACGGCGTTAGCCGCTTTGGTCGAGGATGCCACCAGACGAGACACCGACGAGCGGATCGGGACAGTCGCGGAGTTCTTGTCGCGGGCTCGCGGAATTGCCGCTGACCTGCCACCACCGCTGCCATTCCGCACCAGCCACGACACAGTGATCGTGACAGACCCTGATGTGAGACCAACCGGACTCCTCCCCGTCGCCTCCGAGCAGACCCCCTCCGACGACGCGATGCCCCCACCGGACCCCGACTCGAATTCAGAAGCGGCCACGGCACAATCCGAGGAAGTCGGCAGTATGGCTCCGCTGCCGCCCGAACCGCCAGCGGCGGGCCTCGAAGGCGACCCGAACCCAGACAAGGCCCGCAGAGCCGAGGGGCGGCGCAAGATGGCGTTGGCCTTCGGAATCACGCTGGGCGCAGTCGCTGTCACGGCGCTCCTTGCTTGGATCGTGGCGCTGAATCCCTTTAATCGCGCCGACATCCCGCAGATTGTGGGCATGACCGAAGCCAAGGCGCAGAAGGAGCTCAGTTCGATTGGGTTCAGCCCCGAGGTGGCGGATCGATCCTTTAGCGAAGATGTCCCAGCCGGTCTCGTGGTCCGCAGCGACCCTGAGCAGGGTGCGGGTGCCCGAGTAGGTGCCACGGTTGCGCTAACGGTCTCGATGGGACCAGAGCGATACGCGGTTCCGAAAGTGCGCGGGCTGACACCGGATGCCGCCCAGGTCGCCCTGCTAGACGCGAACCTCGCCGTTGGGCAGACGAAGCAGGTGTATGACGACAACATCGCGGTCGGCCTTGTGGTGAAGACCGCCCCGAAGAAGGGCAAGGACGTCAAGCGCGACACGGAGATTGACCTGTTGGTTTCGCAAGGGCCCGCACCGGTAGATGTGCCTAACCTGGTCGGGGTCAGTGAGAAGGGGGCCCTGGATCGACTGGCCTCGGTTGGCCTGGCCGGCAGTGTCACTGGATCGGACTACTCTGAATCGGTGCCAGACGGTGCGGTGATCAGCACCTCCCCCGCCAGTGGCGCCACCATCAAGCGCGGCGACACGGTCTCGATCTCGCTCTCGAAAGGCCCACCCCCGGTCGTCGTTCCCAACGTGGTTGACATGCAGCGGGCCCAAGCAGTGGCCGCACTCAAAGCAGAAGGGTTCAAGGTGGAGATCAGCGAAGGCGTCGTCACACCCTTGGACCGAGTCTTCTCTCAGGATCCAGAGGGCGGCACCAGCATCCCCAAGGGTTCTACTGTTGTGATCAGCATCTTCTGACTGGCTAGGGTGGCCGCGGCGTTGCGACCGAACTGCCGTTGCAGCGCGACCCTGCCAGCGGTCAGCCCAGGCCTCCGGACGGCACCACGACGGTGCTAGGCCGGTTCACCGGAAGATTGGTTCGCTTCAGTCCCATCCGACCCAGCATGTCCGCATATTCCTGCTGGCCGGTGTCGTTCGGGTGCAGTGCGGCGCCGCTCGCCGCGGGGTTCTTGAAGGAGATCGCTTCGTTCAAGCCGTATTCCCAAGCATCGTCACCCGCACAAAGGCCATGGCCGCGCGAGTCCCACAGCATGCTCTTGCCGACGGACCACCCATACTTGCTTTTGTTGGTCTTCAACTGGTTCAAAATGCCGTCCGCCTTGGGCGTCAGCGTCGCGGGGTTGGGGGGATTCAACGGCGGCGAGTAGGTTGAGGGCAGCGTGTAAGGCTCGCCCTTCTCTCCCACATACACTGTGTCCCACGCCCAACTGTTGTCGATCTGGTTCATGGGGGACTCGAACAAGGGTTTGAGGTTGGAGCATGGCTCCAACGCTCCCTGCGCGTCCCGGGTTGTCGTTAGATCTGGATAAGCCGCATGGATCAGGTTCTTGTCCTTGGCCAATGTCACCGGATTGCTCTTGGTCTTCTTCGTCGCCGGCGTGCCGTTCTTCAGCTTCCAGGTCTTGCACGTCTTGCCATTCTCCGCACCGAAGCAAGGCGCCATTCGGTCATACCGCTTGCGGAGTTCGATCAGGTTATCGTCGGCAATCTCGTAGAGCTTCAGTTGATTCTCTTTGTCGTCCCAGAAGAACGGCACTTGGTTGTAGCAACTCTTGACTCCCACATCCTCTACGGCACAGGCGATCCCGATGTCGGACAGCCCGGCGTCGTTGCCGCCAATACTTAGGAACACGGTGTCGACCGCGCCGCCCCGCGCCATCTTGCGCACCTGATCGATCTGGGGCTTTTCATAGCCATCTTTCTGGACGCCGTTCGCCACGAGGCGGCGCTTCGGGTAGAGGATGCCACCGGTCTCTTTCTCGGAGGTCTTTGGTGGGATGACGGGCGGGTTCGTAACGTCGATCTGGCGCAGGTAGCCCTTCTGGACTTCTCCGCCGGCGCAGGCCACGTTGATAAGAGTGACGTTAGAGCGCTTGTCTGCGGCTTCAAGCTCCTGCGCCGCGCGCACAAATCCACTCCACCGCGTCCGGTTGCAGGACGGGTAGTCCCAATCGAGTTGACGATTTACCCCGTTGGCCGCCTTCTCAGTGAACGGCTGCCGGCCTTCGCCGGATGCGTAGGAGTCGCCCATGATCGACACAAGGGTGTTCTTGATGACGATGTGACTGGCTACCGTTGTGGTGCGGTTCTTCTTGTCTGTCACCGCGAGGGTGAGTTGGTGACGACCCTCCGGCAACTTGACGGATGTCTTCTCGTCGCAGTTCTTGTTCTTCTTGGTGATGGTCCGGTCGGCTTGAATCTTCCAAGTGCAGCGAAGGCTTCCTTGTCCGGTCGTAGCGCTTGCGTCTAGTTTGGCCTTGAACTTCCCGCTGCTAGGGATCTTGCCGTAGACCGCATTGCCGGCGTTCTTGAACCGACCCAGCACCCGCATCTCGTCATCTGGAATCCCATCTGGCCCTTTCACGTAGTAGCCACCCGCGAACCAGTCTGGGTTGGAGGTATCGCTCTCCGGGATCACGACGAAGGTCTTCTTATCCTTCATGAAGGTTGGCATGGTCCAGTCCCACTTGACCTTGGGGGCCTTGGTCGCTGTTGCCACTCCGGTCACGGAGGTCGGCGCGGTGCCTTTCTCGACCGTCGGTGTCGCCGTCTGGCTCTGGCTGCCCGGGTCGGCCGCGGCTGGCCCGGCTAACAGCAGCCCCGCCCCCAGTGTCAAGGACGCGCAGACAGCCACGCCCGCCTTGGCAACCCGGCCGTTAGCGGCCCCGTTTTTCGAGATGGAGTTCATTGCGATCCTTAATCCACGCTTGCCGCAATGTTAGTGGCCGGGGTGGCTTGATTCTCGCTGTCTGAGAAAGACTGCCCAAGTTCTGGCTCGTCCCAATCTTGGCCCGGCCAAGCGCCCCAGCCTTCTATCACCGCGCAACAGTTGGAGCGTTCGAACTGCCGTCTTCCAGGCGCGGTCAAACTTTGCGTATCGGATCGATAATAAGGTGTGCTGTCTGTCCTGCAATCGACTGCGATGTCAGAGGCCCTCGCCCGCATCGGACACTACCGCGACGGTGCCCTCAAGATTCTGGCTGGGCCGGTTGCCCCCCGTCAGTACCGAGCGCTATTCAACGCAGTCCAACCCGGTACGGCCCGGGTAGTCGAGCGCCGGCGGCTCACCGATCGGGCTAGCGCTCTGCTGATCCAGACTCACTCCTCGTGGCCACGGCCACAGCCGGGCCAGCACCTCGGTGTCGGGGTCGATGTGGCTGGTACCCGGCGCTGGCGCACCTACTCGATCACGGCCATGGCTGGGCAACGACTTTCGGGTGAGCTTTCCGGCAGTGCCACTGGCAAACGGGTACCGGCGCATCACATCGAGATCGCCGTGCAAGCGATCCCAGGGGGGCGAGTGAGCCCGCACCTGGCGCACACGATTGAGCCTGGCGAGATCCTGCAGGTGCGACCTGCGGAGGGCGAATTCGTGTTGCCAGCGCGGGTGCCCAAGCGCGTCTTGTTTCTCACCGCTGGCAGTGGGATCACCCCGATCATGGGAATCCTGCGGCATCACTTGTCCGATCTAGATCAGGCGACGTTGGTCCACGCCGCGCCGACCGCTGCGGACGTCTTGTTCGATCATGAACTCACAGCCTTCGTCGAATCCGGCCGGATTCGGGTCATGCGCCACTTCACGACCGAGCAGGGCAGGCTCGATCCGAAGTCTGTCGCACAACTCGTGCCTGAGTACGACACCTGCGAGACTTGGGCCTGCGGTCCGCCTGAATTCCTGGATCACCTTGCGGCGTTCTGGCAGTCGCAGGGGCTTGAGCACAAACTCCATGTTGAGCGCTTTCAGCCCCGCTTGCGGCATTCCGGATCCGGAGGAGTCGTGAGATTCAGCGAGACGGGTGCCCCGGTTGCTTCGGACGGATCAGGCCCGCTCTTGGCAGTTGGGGAGGCCCATGGCATCGCGATGCCGTCCGGATGCCGGATGGGAATCTGCTATCGGTGTGCCGTGCCGCTGGTCAGCGGCTCGGTGCGGGATCTGCGTACCGGGGAGGTCACCAGCGCCGAACCCGGTGAGCACGTCACCGTGCAGACCTGTATCTCTGGCAACGCGGGAGACTGCGTCTTGTCCGTACCACCAACGCTCGCAGCATCGGTCAGCCAAAGTGGGGTAGGACTAATGGAACGAGGAGCCGGATGACGGCGATTAATCAGAAACCTGGCCCATGGCTGAATGATCTTGACGAAGCCACGCTGGCGCAACTGGCACACGAACTCGATGCACTGCGGGATTCGGTGCTCCGGGAGCGGGGACGCGACGACGCGCGCTACATTCGCCGGGTCATCCGGGTGCAGCGAACACTCGAGCTTTGCAGCCGCCTGCTGCTACTAGCATCGGCTGTGCCGCCGGCCTGGCTGGCAGGAACAACCGGGCTGAGTGTGGCAAAGATCCTTGAGAACATGGAGATCGGCCACAATGTGATGCATGGTCAATGGGATTGGATGCACGATCCCGAAATCCACAGCAGCACTTGGGAGTGGGACAACGTCGCGCCTTCGGCGCACTGGAAGCACACACACAACGAACTGCATCATCAGTTCACCAATGTCCTCGGTCGGGATAACGACGTGGGCTACAACGTCCTGCGGATGGACGAGGATCAAGATTGGACTCGCTGGACCCCTTTCCAGCTCCTTTACAACGTGGCCTTGGCCGCAACCTTTGAGTACTCCATCGGGATGTACGGCATTGAGTCTGAGCTTTACAAGACAGGCGAGAAGTCGGCCGACGATTTTCACGCGGATGCTGAGGAGTTGAAGGCCAAGATCGTAAGACTAGGGCTGCGCGACTACGTCCTGTTTCCCCTGCTGTCCGGACCATCTGCGCCAGCCACACTCACGGCCAACCTCACCGCCAATCTGATGCGCAACTTGTGGACCCACGCTGTTATCTTCTGCGGGCATTTCCCAGAGGGCGTCGAGACGTTCACTGAAACCGCGATTGTGGATGAATCCGACGGAGCCTGGTACCTACGGCAGATGTTGGGTTCGGCCAACATCTCCGGCGGTCGCCTCCTCCACATCATGACCGGCAACCTGTCTTTTCAGATCGAGCATCACCTATTTCCTGATCTTCCGAGCAACCGCTATCAGGAGATCGCGCCCGAAGTCGCCGCCATCTGCGCCCGCTACGGCATCCCGTACACCACCGGGCCAATGCCGCAACAGGTCGCATCCGCCTGGCTAAAGGTCTTGCGGTTATCTCTGCCCAACCCGGCCTTGGCGGGTGTAGCCGGGATCCGAAGCCGAGTGGCGGGGCTCAGCCCGGGCCGAGTCATCGCACGGCTGAAACGGCCCATCGTCCGGAGAAATCCGGCGCCGGTTGTCGCGGAGCAGAACCGGGCAGTCCATTCGGAGCACTAAAGTTGGGAATTCCCAGCGTCGATGCCACCTGAAGACGGTGATCGGCCGAGCCAACTAGCCGGGGAGGTCATGTGACACGGCGAACGGGCACAATCGGTGTTGGCGCCGCTTGCGCTGGCCTGATGATCTCGCTCACCGCAGGATCCGCAGGCGCTGTGACTGCACCACACAGCGACCTACTCATAGCCACCGGCGTCGCTGCGGCACCTGCAGCCGACAAGGCCAGCCGAAGCCACGTCCTCAAAGTCCGAGTGAAGGCCAACTCCCCGGCGAAGCTCGTCATTAAGGGCCCCAAGAACTACAAGAAGAAGGTTGCGGTGGATCGCAAGACCAAGATCCGCAGCCTGACTCCGGGTACTTACCGGATCAAAGCCAAGGCGATCCGGGATGCGACGGGAACGTACCGCCCTGACAGGAAGTCTCAAAAAGCTCGGCTCAGCAAGAAGCGCCAGGTCAAGGTGACCTTCCGCTACAACGACCCGGACGCCTCCACTGTGGTCCCAGCTCCCGATCCGATTGCGCCAAGGACACCGCCCGGATCCGCGCCTGCGCCGAAGACACCTGACCCGAAGGCGACTCCTTCCGCAGCTGAAGCTGAAGTGCTGCGGCTCACGAACAAGGCCCGGGCATCGGCTCAGTACTGCGGCGATGCCTATTTCCCGCCGGCACCGGCCCTGCAATACGACGCTCGCCTACGTCAGGCGGCTCGGCTGCACAGCCAAGCCATGAGCGCCGAAGGCTTCTTCAGTCATGTCAATCCCAATCTCGACCAGCAACTGTTCGGTAACCGGATCGAGAACGCCGGGTATGACTACAGCCGGGCGGCAGAGAATATCGCGGCCGGCCAGAGCACGCCACAAGAGGTGGTGACAGGCTGGCTGGCGAGTCCGGGGCACTGCCGAAACATGATGGACCCCAACTTGATCCACCTTGGTGTCGGCTACGCCGGTGGGGGTGAGTGGAGTCACTACTGGACCCAGAATTTCGCTACACCGCAACGTTAGTCTGCGCTGGCCGGACTGGGCAGTTCTTCTAGTGCCAGCAGGGCAGACTTGAGCGCAGACCCGTAGCCGTAACTCCCAACGCCGCCGCTGGCCGGGACCACGCGGTGGCACGGAATGAACGGTGCGACCCGGTTCTGGCCACACGCCGTGCCTACCGCTCGGGCGGCCCCTGGCCGGCCAATGGATGCGGCGATTTCACCATAGGTGGCGGTCTCCCCGGACGGGATGTCCCCGATCGCATTCCAGACCTGACGTTGAAACGTGGACCCATCCTGCCAGATCGGCAGATCGGCGCTGGCCCGTCGCCCGGCTTGCCACTGCACGATCTGGTCAGCGACGCCTCCGAGTTCGCAGTCCGTCCGTTCGAGTCCATAGCGCTGCAGCAGTTCGTCGGCTGGAAGGAAACCGGCAGCGACGATCATCTCCACACCGGCAATCTCGCTGGTGGCGACCGACAGGGTCGCAGCGGTGGGTCCTGCGAACGTCTGGACTCGTACCTGCACGCAGCGACCAGCCTTTCTCTCAGGATTACCGTGAAGCCGCTAGGGACTACTTCGAGAGCATTTCTGCCATGAGGAACGCCAGTTCTAAGGACTGCTCCCGATTCAACCGCGGGTCGCAGGCGGTCTCATACCGATCTGCCAGATCCGCCTCCACGACACCCTCGGTTCCGCCGACACATTCGGTGACGTCATCACCGGTCAGTTCGACGTGGATACCGCCAGGGTTTGTGCCGAGGTTGGCGTGGACGCCGAAGAAGCCCTTCACTTCGGCCAAGACATCGTCAAAGGAACGGGTCTTGTGCCCGGTGACTGCTTCGCGAGTATTGCCGTGCATGGGGTCGCAAACCCACACCACTTGCCGCTGCGCGTTGGCCACGGCCTCCACGATCGGTGGCAGCGCGTCGGCAATCTTGCCGGCGCCCATTCGGGTAATGAGCGTAAGCCGCCCCGGAGTTTGATGCGGATCGAGTTTTTCAATCAGCGTCAGGACTTCGTCGGGATCGGCATTGGGCCCGACCTTGACCCCGATGGGATTGGTAATCCGAGAGGCAAAATCAACGTGGGCGCCGGAGAGTTGCCGGGTCCGCTCCCCAATCCACAGGAAGTTCCCGGACGTACCGTAGACCCGGCCAGCGGCGTCCTTTCGTAGCATCGCCTTTTCATAGTCCAGTGAGAGAGCCTCATGGCCCACGAAGAACTCCACACTGCGGAACTCCGTTGGGTCGGCGCCGCAAGCGTGCATGAATGCCAAGGCACGATCGATGCTGGCGGCCATCTCCTCGTACCGCATGCCGGCTTGCGAATCGCGGACAAAGTCACGATTCCAGTTGTGGATCTGTCGTAGATCCGCACTGCCGTCCTGGGTGAAGGTGCGCAGCAGGTTCAATGCAGCACTGCTGGCTTGATAGACACGGATCAGCCGCTGCGGGTCCGGTGTGCGCGTCTCGGCCGCAAAGGCCAGTCCGTTCACGGCATCCCCGAAGTAGGACGCGAGCTCCAATCCGTCCCGGGCTTCGATCGCCTTGGAGCGTGGCTTGAAGTACTGCCCGGCCAGTCGACCCACCTTGACCACGGGAAGGGACGCGCCGTATGTCAGCACCACGGCCATCTGGAGCAGGGTGCGGGTGCGCGCACGAATGGATTCGGGAGTGTTGCTATCAAACGTCTCAGCGCAGTCGCCGGCCATCAAGACAAAGGCCTCGCCACGCTCGGCCGCGGCGAGCCGTTGCGACAGCAGATCACTTTGGCTCGATTGCACCAGCGGGGGCAACTTGCGCAACACGTCTGCGACCGAATCCACGGCGGCCGCGTCAGGCCACGGAATAGGCTGGGCGACAGCCAAGTCCGGCCAATCAATAGCTACACTCACTCCCCAAGGGTAGCCGGGTGCGCTGTGAAATACGTATTCGTTAGCTGGCAGCCGAAGAATCCGGCGTAGCGCCTTCGCTCTGGCGTTGCGCTTCGCGTGCTTTCTTCGCCTCGGCTTTCGCGGTGGTGGCGTAGGTGTCGGCGTAGGTCTGGTTCGAGAGTTGCATCAGCTCGTACATCATTTCGTCGGTAACAGAGCGTAGGACAAAGCGATCCTCGCTCATGCCGTAGAAGCGGGAGAAGTCCAGGGGCTTACCAAACCGAACCCCGATCCTGCGTAGATCCGGCCGGATTTGACCCGTGGGCTGTGCTTCGAATGTTCCCACCATGGCCACCGGAATCACGGGTACCTCTGCGTGCAGCGCCATCCGAGCCGCTCCGGTGCGACCACGGAAGAGGGAGCCATCGTGGGAGCGGGTCCCTTCCGGATACAGCGCTAGCAACTCGCCGTCTTTGAGAATGCGTAGGCCTGTGTTTAAGGCGGCCTCGGACGCTGCTCCCCCAGTTCGGTCGATGGGAACCTGACCAGTGCCACCGAAGAATAGCCGGGACAACGCCCCCTTGATTCCCGTGCCCGTGAAGTAGTCACTCTTCGCAAGAAAAGTGACCCGGCGATCCACCATCAGCGGCATGAAGATGGAATCGGAGAACGACAGGTGGTTGCTGATCAGCAGGGCGGCACCCTGTTCCGGGATGTTCTCTTCGCCTTCGGTCCAAGGCCGGAACAGCAGCCGCAACCAAGGACCAAGCAGGAAGTACTTTAGGAATGCATAGAACAACGCCGGCCCCTAACTGCCTCTCGCACCCCGCGATCGGAGCTCACAGGTCTCGACTCTAGCCGGTGTGCCGGCCTTACAAGTCAGCGACGCCCAAGTCCCTCCCCGGACCTGCGCTAACGCAGCCCCGGGAAATGCGCTACCCCAATCCGCCATCGGAGCGCACCGTGCTGGACGGCCGATTCACCGGGACCCCGTTCAGCTTCTCGGCCTTGGGACCCAGCATCTGAGCATAGGCCAGCTGGCCGCGATCGTTGGGGTGCTCGGCGCCGTCCGGATTGGCAGGACTGGTCGCCAATTCTGAGGATGCGATGCCATTCACCCATGCCTGTGGCCCCGCGCAGAGTCCGTGTCCTCGAGACTCCTGGGTGATCGACATCGCCTTGTTGAAGCCGTAGAGCTTCTTCTGATCCCGGAACTGGTTCAGTAGACCCGGCGCTGTCGGTGTGATGCTCGCAGGGTTAGGAGTCGGTAGTGGCGGCGAATAGCTGGTTGGCAGCGTGTAGGGTTCGCCAGTCTTGCCGTTGTAGACAACACCCCAACCCCACGAGTTCGAAATCTCATTCATGGGCGACTGGAACGTCTTGGCGTTACAGGGAATGATGTCGCCACTGGCGTTCGTCGTGGAGGTCAGGTCTGGATAGGAGGCCTGCACCATGTCCTTGCTCTTGTTCAGGACCACACGCTTGGATTTGGACTTCGAGGCAGCCGGGACGCCGTTCTCGAGCTTGAAGGTCTTGCACTTCTTGGCGCCGCCCTCACCGCTCAGGCACGGTGCCATCCGCTTGTAACGATCAACGAGCTTGTCGAGCAGGTAGTCCACACTCTGGTACAGCGGGCGCTTGAGGTCGTCCCAGTACGGCACTTCGGAGTAGCAGTTCTTATTCTGACCCTCGATCAGACAGGCCTCGCTAATCGGACCGAAACCGACATCGTTGCCGCCGATGCTCATCAACACCGTGTCATAGGGGTCACTGCCGTTGATGGCCCGCAGTTGATCAACCTGAGCCGGAACATACCCGTTTTCCTGCCCGGTGGGCGTCGGGATCTGGTCTTGCGGGTAGAGGATGCCCCCCGCCTTGCGCGGCTTTCCGCTGATGTTGATGTCGCCTTTGCTGACCTCAGCACCAGAGCAGGCCACATCGATCAAGGTGACATTGGATCGCTTATCAGCGTTCTCTACCGTTTGCGCCGAGCGGACAAACCCACTCCAGCGGGACCGGTGACACCCTTGCTGATCCCAGTCGATCATGCGGGCGCCGCCCTTGGCCGCAGTGTTGGCCTCGGTGAATGGGGGGAACCCTTCTCCGGAACCGTACGAGTCGCCCATCACTGCGATCAGCGAGTTCTTGACCACGATCTTGCTGTCCACGATGGTCTTACCCTTTTTGTCCCGGACCGTGAGGGTCAGCGGGAACTTACCCTCCGGCAGCTTGACCGAGACTTTCTTACTGCAATTCTTGTTCTTGCGATTCACGACAGAGTCGGCTTGAATCCGCCACGTGCACTTCAGCTTGCCCTTGCCGGTGGACTTGCTGGCATCAAGTTTCACTTTGAACTTGCCGTTGTCCGGGATCTTCCCGTACATCGCATTCCCTGGGGCGTCATAGCCTGGGACGGGGTTCATCTCCTTGTCGGGGATGCCATCGGGCCCCGGAACAAAGTAGCCACCCTGGATGTAGTTCGCGCTGTTGGGGTCATCGTCACGAATCCAGGTCTTTTTGTCCTTCATGAAAGTGGGCATTGTCCAATCCCACTTGACCTTGGGGCCCTTGGCCGCCGCGGACGCCACCGGCGCCGCAGCCGCTGGCGCCGGTGCCTCGGCCGAGGCCGCCGGCACCACCAAAGCAGAGAGGGCGAGAGCTGACACTCCGGCAATCGCTAGCGGAATCTTCGTCGTGCGCATATGGGCCCCAAATCGTGATCGGTTCTCAAAAAGTACCGGAGCCACCTGACCCATGCTCGGCAGAGCAGCACTCCCACGGCGAACTCTTACGGCATTGTCCGATGTGTCCGGTTCGAGGTGCCCAGCCTCAATGGGGCTTAGGGGGAGCAGGCACAACGGGTGGCGTCCGCTGGCGCGACGGGTGCGTTCTGAAGGACACCACATTCGCGGAATAACGCCAAGTCGCCTTCGTTGGCTAGGATTCTCTCAGCGACCAATCGCAAAACTTGGAGGACGAATGCCACTCATCGAGGGCGCAGCGCCAGAATCTCACGAAGGCGGCCCGGTGGGGATCCTCCTTATCCACGGCTTCACTGGATCACCGAAGTCCATGAAGCCATGGGCCAAAGCCGCAGTCGAGCGCGGGTACACCACGGCGGTGCCGCGCCTGCCGGGACACGGCACGAGTTGGCAAGAGATGAATCGCACGCGGTGGACCGATTGGTACGCCGAAGCCAATCGCGCGTTGGATGAGTTGATTGCCAAGTGCGACACCGTCTTTGTTTTTGGGATGTCGATGGGGGGCAGTATTGCCCTGCGGATGGCCGAGGAACGCGGCGACGACATTGCCGGGATTGCCTTGGTGAATCCGGCCGTATTCACCAAACGCCCCGACCGATTCCTACTTCCGTACCTACAACGCGTCGTCCCGGCCTTCCCAGGCATCTCGAATGACATCAAGAAGCCGGATCAAGATGAGGGTGCCTACAGCAAAATTCCGTTGAAGGCCGCGTACTCCCTCACCGAGTTGTGGTCCCAAACCAAGGACAACCTTGGCAAGATTCACTTGCCAATCATCGTGTTCACCAGTGCTGACGATCATGTTGTGGAACCGGAGAACTCCGAGTACATCATGGAGCATGTGAACTCGACGGATCGTACCCAGATCATCCTGGCAGATAGCTTCCACGTTGCGACTCTGGATAACGATGCGGACGAGATCTTCAGCGAAAGCCTGAACTTCGTAGAGCGGTTAACCTAGGAGCATGCCCGAACATGTGATCCTGTGCGAAGTCCCCACCGGACTCGCCGATCATGTGGTGCAGTTGCTGGCGGACGCGGGCATCCGCAGTGGGAAAGGTGTCCCCCAGCCGGACCCCAACAAACCTACCGACACCACACCGCCCAGCAATGTGTACATCGTGGTTGAGAAAGCCGACACGGAAAAGGCTGTGGCAACCGTGGGTTTAGTGCTCCCGCAACTGTTTGAACGCAAGGACGACACCAATCGATTGTCCGATCGACTGGTGCGCAGCGACGAGCCAGATGTGGAACCGCTACCGGTTTGGCGCGGCCCGCAGGGCAGTGTCTTGGACGAGCGTGATGAACTCCATGATGAGGAGGGCAACTTCGTCCCTCCCGAACCACCGCCGGTACCCAAACCCAAGGACCGGATCGCACGGTTCGCCTGGGCCGCGGTATTCCTAGGCCCACTTCTGATCATCATCACCCTCGCCATCGGACTCAGCGATGGATTCTTGGGGCTAGGGCTACTGGTGTTCTTCGCAGGGTTTGGTACGTTGATCGCGCGGTATGAAACCCGTACGCCCCCAGAAGATGGCTACGACAACGGCGCGGTGCTGTAGCCTGCATTGCGTGGACGCCCCCCAAGGCCCAGCAGAGGCTGACGGCTCTAGAGCGTTGTCAAGCGCTCCGGTAGGCCAATCTCGCCACCCTTATCATCGCCGACCTCCTGCTTCATCAGGAAGTTCGTACGGGCATTCAGATCCATGATCAACTCTTGATTGGCCGCGCGATTTGCCTCACTGGCCAGGTTGTTCATCTCGTCGGGATCGTTCGCGATGTCGTACATCTCCAACTGGTTGTGGGCGGTCAGCATCTCCCAGTCCGTCGGGGTGTGATGCTGCGACGCAGCGAAGTAGCGGGCAAACTTGAACCGGCCATCGTTGATCCCGCGGAACAGACCGGGGTTGTCCAGTGTGGGCCGAAATCGCCCTGACCGAATGCCGAGCTCGAGCAACATCACGTACTGCCGAGCCGTGGACGGTTGATGATCGATCACGGTCTCGATGTAGCTGGGATCGATGTACATCGTGGAGTTGTAGTTCAGTAGGATGCCAACCTCGTCGCGCAGCGAGCGGCCTTGCGTTGACTGCAGCGAGTCGCTGAGGTCTAGGCCCACCAGCTCGGGGTACAACTCCTTGCGACGGTTCTCGTCGACGCCGGCGATGCCAAGCAACGTCGGCACAATGTCAATCGTTGATCCCAGCGCAGCGGTCGTGCCGGAGTCTTGGCCATCGGGGTGCACCACGATGAAGGGCACCCGCATATTCTCCTTGTACATGAACGGACCTTTTTGGCGCAGGTCGTGGGCGCCCGCCATCTCACCATGGTCGGCCGTAAAGACAATGACCGTGTTGTCCAGCATCCCGGAGTCTTCTAGCCCCTTGATGACGGTCTGCAGGTGCCGGTCAGCGTCGCGGATGCAGTTGAAGTAGTAGTTCTGGTAGTCGTGCCAAGCTTCTTCTTCGTTGGGGATCCGGCCATAAGCCATGTTGCAGAATTCTCGGTACGAGGCGTGGGACCACAACTCGTTGTCCTTATCTTGCTCATCGTGCGTCTTGGGCACTGGGATTCCCCAGTCCTTCGAGTAGTGGGCGTCCATCGGCGGCCGCGACAACGGCGCCAAGAAATCCTTGTTGCGCCGACTCTCCACCTGGCCTGGCCCATACTGGTAATACATAACATCGTGCGGATTGACGAAGTTGACCGCCAGCATCCAGGGCGTCCCCTCCGCATCCAAGGCCTTACCTTTGCCTTGGAGCCACTCAACCGACTTGCTCGCGATTGAGGCGTCCTTTTCGTACCCGGTCCAGGTGGACCCGTGCGGATCGCCGTCCGCGTTCCAATCCGAGAAGCCAAACTGCTCCATCGCATCCTCAGTGTTGGGATATACACCGTACGTCAGTTCGAAGTTGCCGCCCATCTCCGATAGATGCCACTTGCCCTTATAGGCCGTGTAGTAGCCGTTGGCGCGCATGTAGTCGCCCGCACTGGGCATGTCATCGGGGATTTCCGGCATCGGGTAGGCGCCGAGATTTGTTGTCATCCGGGTGTGCTGGGTGTGCTGGCCGAAATACATCGAGGACCGGGAGGGGGAACAGGGCGTGGTGTTCACGTTGAACTCATCGAAAGTAATGCCCCGCTCCGATAGCCATTCGTGTCCCGGTAGGGGGATCGATTCCGGGATGTCCTTTCGCTCCTGGTCGGTGCAAATGAAGAGGATATTTGGTTGGCCCTTGCTGTCCCGGACCGCAGTTGGCTGTGGCTTCACATTCCGGTCAGTGGACTGGGCGATCTCGAATGCCATGTCGCCGATCTTCGCGGCGCCCGACGCCAACGCGGCCCGGCCCCGACGATTCATCGAATCAACGAAACGCTCGTAGGCATCTGCATCAAACAACTCTGGCATCTTTGCGGCCCCATCTCCGGAAATCAGTTCTCAATAGCCTCTCACGCGCACACCAACGCCGTACAGACGCATCAAAGAGTAGCCCGAGACACCCTATTTGTGTCCTCGACGAAGATGACCAAGATGTCACTTGTTGCGGGACGGACACCAGCAACGTGCAATAACACCGCGTCTCAGGTTGTGACAGACTGTCGGGCAGTGTTGCCAGCACCGGCATTACTCGATCGGCAGCAACCACACCAACGGCCGCGCAGTCGCTGCAGTCCCACGCGGTTCGGAGACGATACGGAGAATCTATGTTCGGCCATCTCGCCAGCACATCCAAAGAGTTTGTCGCCACGGCGGCTGGCCTCGTGGACGACGCGAAGGACCTAGTTGCAGAAACTGCTGAACTGCTTGATTCAGGCCACCTCGTCGATGAGGCCAAGATCCGTGGGCTGCAGGTTGGTGCCATGATTAAGCCACCGCCTGTCCCCGAAACGCTGACAGGCCCATTGAGCTCGGCTCGACTGGGAGAACAGATCGTGGCCAGTGGGGCCAAGAAGGTCATGGTCGTCACGACCGCTGGCCTGAAGAGTCGCGGCACACTCGATCCGCTTCTGGATGCCTTGAGCACTGGCGGAGTCCAAAGTGTGATCTTTGAGGATGTGGTCCCCGACCCTGGCTTTGAAGTTGTGATGAGCGGGGTGGCGTTGTATCGAGAGAGCGGCGCACAGGCCGTGGTCGCGATTGGGGGCGGCTCGGCTATCGACGCTGCCAAAGCGATGGTGGCGTGCTACTCCAACAACAAAGAACCCAAAGAACTCGTGGGCATGTTGAAGGTCCGCAGACAGGATGTCCCGTTTTACGCCGTTCCCACCACGGCGGGCACCGGATCCGAGGTGACGGTCGCCGCAGTCGTGACCGACACCGAAAAGGGCGCCAAGTACGGCATTGTTTCGCTGAAGATCGTGCCGAGTGTCGTCGCACTCGATCCAACCTTGATGGTGACGTTACCCCCAGCCATCACCGCGGCGACTGGACTGGATGCCCTCACCCATGCCGTGGAGTCGTTCGTCTCACCAATCGCGACCGGCGACTCTCGTCGCTTGTCGTTGAAAGCCGCCAAGACAATCACGGAGAAACTGCCGTTGGCGTATGTGGATGGCACAGACTTGGAGGTTCGGGAGGAGCTCGCCGTAGCCTCCATGGATGCAGGCTTGGCGTTCACGCGCGCGGGCGTCGGATATGTCCACGCCATTAGTCACCAACTCGGCGGTATGTATCACATGGTGCATGGCGAGGCCAACGCAATTCTGATGCCCCACGTCATGGAGTTCTACCTTCCCAAGGCCTCCAGCCAACTCGCTCAACTGGCAGTGGACGTGGGGGTGGCCGATCCTCAGGAAGACGAGGCTGTTGCCGCAGCAGCATTCATTCAGAAACTGCGAGACCTCAACCGCGAACTCGGAATCCCCACATACGCCGCACCACTCCTAGCCAAGGACATCCCGGAAATCGCCAAGCGGGCGCTCGCCGAGGCCGATGGGTCCTACCCGGTTCCCCGCTACATGGACCAGCAGCAGTGCGAGGAACTACTAGCCAAGATCCTGCCGCCCGAACCAAGCGCCTAACTAGTTCTTGGTCCCAGCCTTTTTCGCGGCTGTCTTCTTGGTGCTGGTCTTCTTTGCCGCCATGTTCTTGGTCGCTGGCTTCTTGGCAGTCGGCACGTCGGCGCTGGGGGTCGCCTTGCTGGGCGTCTTAACTGTTGGCGCGGGCCCGTGGTCGCGAGCTAGGTCTCCGGCCCCGATCATCCCTGCCAAGTTTCCCAAGGCCGCTGGCAGAATCTCGGTCATCGGACGCTGAGACCTAGCCAGCAGTTGGGCCGCGTATTCACGTTTCGTTGGCCCGAGGAGGAGATCGCCCGCTTCCACCACCCCTCCCCCGATCACGAAGGCGGCCGGATCTAGCAGGGTCGCCACTTCGACCATGCCCCGGGCCAACCAGGACCCCGTTACCTCGAACGCATCGATCGCCACAGGATCTCCCCGCCGGGCCCCTTCCGTGATGTGGAGTCCCTCGATCCCTTCAGGGGTGCCGTCGCCGAACGACATGAGGACCCCAGCATCGCCCCGCCGGTCGCTGGCGAGGTTTCGGGCCGTTCGAACCAACGCGTTGCCGGAGGCGTATTGCTCCCAACAGCCATGTCGGCCGCACCCGCACAAGCGGCCGTCCGGGACCAAACGCAGGTGCCCGAACTCCGCTCCGACCCCGCTGGCCCCGCGCTGCAGCGCGTCACCAAGGACAATGCCGCCGCCGATGCCGGTGCCAACTGTGACCATGACCAAGTCCGATCGTCCTGCGCCAGCACCGAAGCGGTACTCACCCCAAGCCGCAGCATTCGCGTCGTTCTCGACCACGGTGGGCAGTCCGACAGAGCGTTCCACTTGTTGCCGCAGTGGTTCCTCGACCCAGCCCAGGTTGGGTGCAAAAATCACTCGAGACCGACTTTGGTCCACCAGTCCGGCTACCCCAATGCCGACGGCTTCTAGTTCATAGTTGGTCTGGAATTCTTCAACAAGCTCAACGATCACTTCCAGCACAGCA